>DATBYN010000325.1:0-7087 GCA_036513695.1 Bradyrhizobium sp.
GGCTTCGAAGTGTTCACGCATCCCCACCGGATTTCAGGTGCTGCCGTTGGCAGCGTCGGTTGGCGGTGCGCACAGGTCTAGACGCCAAGCTGGAATAACAAAATTGCCAATAGAAAATTGACGCGATAGTTACCTCGCTTAATAAAAAAGCCCCGACCATGTCGGGGCTTTTGCGTGCCGTTGTCCTAACTGGCCGGCTTCGGTGCCGAACCAGGACGAGCTGACGACACCCGCCAAACCGTGTTTCCGACGTCGTCGGCGATCAGCAATCCGCCGCTCCGATCGATTGCCAGACCAACCGGTCTGCCACGAGCGTGATTATTGGCATCGAGGAAGCCGGTGACGACGTCCTGCGCCGGGTCGCTCGGCTTTCCATGGCTGAACGGCACGAACACCACCTTGTAGCCGTTCAGAGGAGTTCGATCCCAGCTTCCGTGTTCGCCTACGAACGCGCCGCCGCGGAAGTTCGCGGGAAGTTCGGTGCCGTTGTACATCGCCACGCCCAAGGGTGCCACGTGGGAGGAGAGCGCGTAATCCGGCACGATCGCCTTGGCCACGAGGTCAGGCCGCTGCGGCTGCACACGCGGGTCCAGATGCTGGCCAAAATAGCTAAAGGGCCAGCCATAGAAGCCTCCGTCCTTTACCGAGGTCAAATAGTCCGGCACCAAATCGGGCCCGATCTCATCGCGTTCGTTGACGGTGGCCCAAAGCTTGTGGGTCTCCGGCTCCCATGCAAGGCCGGTGGGATTGCGCGTCCCGCTGGCGAAGATGCGATGCGCGCCTGACGCCCGATCGACCTCCCAGATGGCGGCACGCTCATATTCGGCACCGATGCCGTTTTCGGTGATGTTGCTGTTTGAGCCGACGCCAACATAGAGCTTTGAGCCGTCCGGGCTCGCTAATAGACTCTTGGTCCAGTGATGATCGATGGGGCCGCCGGGAAGGTCGGTGAGCTTGGTGCCGGGGGCGGTGATGCTGGTTTGCCCCTCCTGATAGGGATAGCGGACGATCGCGTCGGTGTTGGCTACGTAAAGATCGTTGCCAACCAGGGCGACGCCGAAGGGCGAATTGAGGTGGTCCAGGAAGACGGTTCGCATCTCGGGGATGCCATCGCCATTGGTGTCGCGCAGCAGCGTGATGCGGTTGGCGCTCGGTGCCTTGGCACCGGCGAACCACTGGACCCAGCCGGTGATGATATCCTTCGGCCGGAATATCGGCGCCTTCGGACCATTGCTCTCGACCACTAGGACGTCGCCGTTGGGGAGGACGTAGAGCGAGCGCGGGTGCTCGAGGCCGGTGGCCAATGCATGGACCTGCAGTCCCTGCGGCACTGTCGGAGTTTCGTCTTTACCCCATCCGACGGCTTTCGCGATCCGGATCGGCGGCATCAAATACTGCTGCAGGGCGGGCAGCGGTGGATTGGCACCGATCTGGCGCGTCGGATCACCGCCATTATCGTCGCAGCCGGTGAGCGCCAGCAGGGAGACCGCGGCAAGGAGGACGGCCGGGCGCGGCCGCTTCGGTGAACGTATAAATTCGGATGCGCGCATCATTGGGCCACTCCTTTGCGATGGCGATGAACCAAGGCTGAACCTGCCCAGCCCGCGACTAACAGAATGATCACGACAAGTGCGGAAAGCGTCAGTCCGGTCGGGACCACGGCAGTATAAGCGTCGCGGCTATGAACGAAGGCATTCACCAGCGAGACCGCCAGAGCCAGCACATAGCCAACCACGTGAGGCCAACCGAGCGTGCGAAACCGCTTGCCAAGCGCAACGTCGATCAGGCCGGCGATGACCGCGATGCCTGCCAGGATCAGGCCGATGGTAATCAGCCAAATTGAGAACCTTTCCCACATCACGTCGTCCGTACGCCAATACATGAGATCGGTGACCAGCGCGCCCGCGAAGCAGGCGATCGGAAACGGCACCAGCGCCGGAAGAATCGGTCGTCCACGAGGTTTCGCTGTTGATACCGGTTTGGCGTCGCCGATGAGAGCCGTGTCTGTTATTCTGATGTGCTGCATGTTTCAATCCTCATAACGATCCTGCGCCTCTAGCGCGTTCATTGGATACAGATTGACCTCGGCGCCCCAATGCGCGCGAGCAACTTCACGTTGGTGATTGAATATTGCTGATCCTTCGAACGTTGGTCTCCTAAATTCCGTTTTATTTTTTTGACCGCTCTCCGAGATCCAGCGGTAATCGGAGAATCATGCGAAGGTTTATGGTTTGCGCCTCCACCATGCGACCGATGATGCAGAGCACAGCGAGCAGCGCGGCTGCTTCGTTGCAGCTCGTCGCCGGGCCGGATCAGGTTTGTATCGGCAAGGACGAAAGCAGCTTGTCCAGGGTGATCGGAAAATCCCGGACCCGCGCGCCGCAGGCGTTGTAGATCGCATTGGCGAGCGACGCGCCGGCGCCGCAAATCCCGAGCTCGCCGATACCTTTGCTCTTCAGCGGGTTGGATTGTTGATCGAGCTCTGGAAGGAAAACCGCGTCGATTGCCGGAATATCGGCATGCACCGGCACGTGATACTCGGCGAGATCATGATTGACGTAGTAACCGAAGCGGGGATCGAGGGTCATGACCTCGTGTAGCGCCGCGCCCACGCCGAACACCATTCCGCCGATCGCCTGCGACCGGGCCGTCTTGGCATTGAGGACGCGGCCGGCCGTGAATACGCCCAGCATGCGTCGCAACCGCAGTTCGCCGGTGTCGGCGTCGACACCGACTTCAGCAAAATGCGCTCCGTAGGACTGCTGCGAGAATTCCCTGTTGTTGCGGCCGGGCTCGATTTCGCCGTCGGCCTCGATCCCGGTGCCGACAAGATCCGTCAGCTTTATCGAACGTTCACCCGAAGCGACGCTGCCATCGGCAAAGCGTGCGGTCTTTACATCCATGCCGGCTTTCTGGGCGAGCTTTTCACGTAAGCTCCCGCAGGCCTCGAACAGGGCCGAACCGGAACTGCCGGCGCCCCACGATCCGCCCGAACCGGCGGCCTCCGGAAAGTTGGTATCGCCGAGTTCGACCCGGATGCGATCGGTCGGCAGACCGAGCATCTCGGCGGCGATCTGCGCCAGGATGGTATAGGTGCCGGTGCCGATGTCGGTCATCGCCATTTTCACGGTTGCCGTGCCATCGGCGTTTAATCGGATATTGGCCTTGGAGTGCCGAAGCGGGTTGCCCCGCGTCGCCGCCGCCATGCCCATTCCGACCAGCCATTGACCGTCGCGAACCTGTCCCGGCTTCGCATTGCGCTTGTCCCAGCCGAACCGGCGCGCGCCTTCCTTCATGCAGGCGACCAGGTGCCGGCTGGAATAGGGGATATGCCGTTCCGGGTCCTCGCTTGGCTCGTTGCGGAGGCGCAGCTCGATCGGGTCGAGGTTGAGCTTTTCGGCCAGTTCGTCCATCGCGCATTCGAGCGCCATCAATCCGACCGACTCGCCAGGCGCGCGCATCGACGATGCCACGGGAATATCCAATGGTGCCAGACGATGTCGCGTCAGCCGGTTCGGTCCGGCATAAAGCGTGCGTGTCTGCAACGCCGCGCCCTCGTAGGTTTGCTCGCTGGGCAAGTTGCCCGAAAATACATCGTGGCCGATCGCAAGGATTCGACCGTCCCGATCGGTGCCCAGGCGGACACGCTGGATGGTATCCGAGCGGTGCGTCGTGACATGAAAGATCTGCTGCCGTGTCAGGGCGATTTTCACCGGCCGCTGGAGTTGGCGCGACGCGATTGCCGCCAGAATGGCGTCGGCGTTGACCCAGAGCTTGCCGCCGAAACCGCCACCGATGAAGGGGCTGATCAGCCGCACATTCTCGACCGGCATCTTCAGGGTTGTCGCGATGACCTTTTGTCCCTGATTGAGCATCTGGTTTGCGGTGTGGAGGATCAACCTGTCGCCGTCCCACATTGCAAATGTGGCATGGGGCTCCATCATGGCGTGGCTCTGCAACGGCGTGGTGTAGGTCACGTCGACCTGGACGGGCGCACCGGCGAACGCGCCCGCAAAATCACCAACCGCACTGTCAGCGGCAGGCGCATCGTCCGGGTGGGGGACACGCGCCTGATCGAGGTTTTGGCGAAGCGCGTATTTTCCACTCGACCGGTCGTATTTCACCTCGACCAGGTAGGCGGCAGCTCTGGCTTGCTCAAAACTTTCGGCGACGACGAATGCAACCGGCTGGCCGTAATATGTCACTTCCGGTCCCGTCAGCACCGGATGAGCCTCCCGGTGATTGCCGGTGCCCTGTGTGGGGGCGTTACGGTGGGTGAGCACGAGAATCACGCCCGGCGCGTTTTCTGCAGCGCGCGTATCGATCGATCTGATCGTTCCCTTTCCGATCGAGGCTTCGACCACGAAGCCGTAGAGCGTGTTCCGCTGCTGCTGTACTTCATACGCATAGACCGCGGCGCCTGTGACTTTTAGCGGTCCGTCCACGCGATCGAGGGGCTTGCCGACGACGCCCGGTGTGTCAAGCGCGTTCGAGCCGACAGGTGAGTTCATTTCCATCGATCGGCTCCCTCAGCTCCGGGTAATTTCCGCCAGCACGCCGTGCAGGGTTCGCCGCGTCAGCGGAATCTTGAAATCATTGCTGCCAAAACCGCGGGCTCCGTCGAGAACCGCGTTTGCGGCCGCATTGAAGTTGGTGGGATCGACGGTGGCATTGGCCAGTTTTTCTTCGGCTTGCGCGACACGCCATGGTTTGGGCGCAAGGCCGCCGAAGGCGAGCCGGGCTGAGCGAATTCGTCCGCGCGCGGTGTCGACGATCGCGGCAACCGAAACCAGCGCAAAGGCGTAAGAGGCGCGGTCACGGACCTTGCGGTAGACCTGCACACCGGGGGGCGGCGGAGGCAGCGTGACCGCCGTGATGATTTCTCCGGATTTGAGCGACGTCTCGATCTCCGGAGTCTTGCCGGGCAAAAGATGAAAATCCGCGATCGGAATGGCGCGCGCCTCGCCTTCGCGATTGATCGTCTCGACCCGCGCGTCGAGCGCCCGCATCGCCACCGCCATGTCGGAGGGATGGGTGGCGATACATTGATCGCTGGCGCCGAGGATGGCGTGAATACGGTTAAAGCCCGCAAGCGCCGCGCAGCCGGAACCGGGATTGCGCTTGTTGCAGGGTTTTGTCACATCGTAAAAATAGTAACAGCGCGTCCGCTGCAGCAGGTTGCCGCCGGTGGTGGCCTTGTTGCGCAACTGGGCGCTGGCGCCCGCCAGCAGGGCGCGGCTCAGGACGCCATAGCGCTTTCGCACGCGAGAATCGGCCGCGAGGTCGCTGTTTCGGACCAGCGCGCCGATACGCAGGCCGCCATCCGGCGTATCTTCGATCTTGTCGTGCGGCAACGCGTTGATATCGACCAGCGCCGATGGCGTCTCGACCTGCAACTTCATCAGGTCGAGCAGGTTGGTGCCGCCGGCGATGATTTTTGCGCCAGGTTTCACGGCAGCGGCGGCAGCCCGCGTAGCCGTATCGACGCGTTGATAGATGAAGGCCTTCATGTCGGGATCTCCGCGGCCTGTTTGATGGCGGCCACGATGTTCGGATAGGCCGCGCAACGGCAGATGTTGCCGCTCATCCGTTCCCTGATTTCCGCATCGGTCAGCTCAGGCTGCGGCTCCGCCAGATCGGCCGTCACGTTGCTCGGCATGCCGCTCCGGCTCTCGGCCAGCATTCCGACAGCGGAACAAATCTGTCCGGACGTGCAATAGCCGCACTGAAATCCATCATGTTCGACAAAGGCCGCCTGCAACGGATGCAGCTTCCCGGCTTCGGCCAGCCCCTCGATCGTTGTGACGGATTGTCCGTTATGCATCACCGCCAGCGTCAGGCAGGAGTTGATGCGGCGTTCTTCGATCAGCACCGTGCACGCGCCGCATTGGCCGTGATCACAACCTTTCTTCGAGCCCGTCAGCGCCAGATGCTCGCGCAGTGCGTCCAGCAAGGTCGTGCGCGGATCCAGCATCAGCGAATGAGAGCGGCCGTTGATCTGAAGGTCGATCTTCACAGCAGGCGAGGGTGGCTCGCTGTCATCGACTGGAGCGGCGGCAAGCGCGGCACGCGGAAGCGCAGTCAGCAGCAGCGCGGTGGTCCCGGTTTCGACCACCGTGCGGCGGGTAATCTCGATTGTGTCGGGCGCTCTGGTGGATTCGGGTTCGTCCATGACTGTTCCATGTTCGCGAAAGCGGTGAGGGGACCGCAGGAAGACGTCTGGCTTACGGCCAAATGTCTTCCTGCTGACCGGACGACGACATCGGGCTTACAGCCAAATGTCGTCCGGAAGGTTCACGACGATGGGCGTCGCCGTGCTCCGTACGACAACCCATAGAAACGGCTCCAGTTTCGAAGGGTTTATTTCCATATGCGGCAGCAAGGCGGGAACATGAATGAAATCGCCGGCCTTCGCGCGCGCCGTATGTTCTCCCTTCGCACCCCAGCGGATTTCGCTGATGCCGGACAGGACGTAGGCAATCGTCTCCTGCTCTCCGTGATGGTGAATTCCCGTCCGCGCTCCGGGTTCCACCTCGAACAGGCCGCCCCAGATCGCCGAAGCGATACCTAGCGTCGACGCAATCGCCGCGCGTCGCTCGGAGCCCGGCGTCTGCGCGGTCGCGCGATCGAATTCATCCGGGCTGACGATATGGATTGCAGCAGCAGAACTCATGGCGTCCCTGATCGGTTTGCAAGCGGACGTCGTGAAGCTAAGCGTGGACCGAGCCGAGAGCGATTAAATTGGGGTTTAACGAACTCACGTCGAATTGAGGCGGGAGGCAGCTTGCACAGATTCGAAACGCCAACTCCCTAAAACACAATTTAACGGCAGCGCCGACGCCGCGTCCCGATCTAGTCCTTACGCTGTTAGTTAGGAGACCAAGATGAAATTCACACTGATTGGCGCCGCCGCGATTGCAGCATGGAATTTTAGCTTGCCGGCATTCACGAAATGGGCGCCTCATGTAGCTGCGCTGACCCTTGCAGCTGCACTCAGTGTGCCTTTGCCAATCCCAGCTTTCTCCGAACCGGCTCCTCCGAGCACGGCAATGAAGAACCGGACCGCCGGTTCGTTCGAGCGTGGCGA
>DATBYN010000326.1:0-4651 GCA_036513695.1 Bradyrhizobium sp.
CCAGGACATTGTTCCATCCTTCCGTTACCGCGTGGTTCGAAGAGCACTTCAAGGTGTCCACGCCGGCACAGGCAGACGCGTGGCCGCTCATCAAGGCTGGCCGCAACGTACTGATCGCCGCGCCTACCGGCTCGGGCAAGACACTCGCCGCGTTCATGGCGGCGATCGACGACCTGGTCCGGCAGGGTATCGCCGCCGGGCTCGAGGATGAGACCCAGATCCTCTATGTCTCCCCGCTGAAGGCGCTGTCTAACGACATCCGCGGGAACCTTGAGGCTCCGATTGCTGGCATTCGGCAGAAGCTTCGCGAGCAGGAGCACGCTGATGTCGAAATCCGGACCTGGGTGCGCACCGGCGACACACCGGCCGGAGAACGACAGCGCATGGCGCGGCGGCCGCCGCACATCGTCGTGACGACGCCGGAATCCCTTTACATCCTGCTGGGATCCGAGACCGGACGCCGCATGCTCGCGACCACGCGGACGGTGATCGTGGACGAAATTCACGCGATGGCCCCGAACAAGCGCGGCAGCCATCTGGCGCTCTCGCTTGAACGCCTGGCGTCGATTTGCACAGTTCCGCCGCTGCGCATCGGGCTCTCGGCGACACAGAAACCCATACAGGATGTCGCGCAATTTCTGGTCGGCGCGGGCACGGGTGGCGAAGGCCGTCCGGACTGCGCCATCGTGGATTCCGGCCATCGTCGCGATCGCGATCTCGCTTTGGAGGTTCCGGATTCTCCGCTCGAAGCGGTCATGTCGGCGGAGGTGTGGGAGCAGGTCTACCGCCGTCTGGCGGGATTGGTCGAACAGCACCGGACCACGCTGATATTTGTCAACACGCGCAGGATGGCGGAGCGGGTAACACGCAAGCTTTCCGAGTTGCTCGGCGCGACCAACGTAACCGCACATCACGGCAGTCTTGCCAGGGAGCAGCGGCTCGATGCGGAGCAGCGGCTCAAGACCGGGAAACTGAAGGCGCTGGTTGCGACCGCATCGCTCGAACTTGGCATCGATATCGGCGATGTCGACCTCGTATGTCAGCTCGGCTCACCCCGTTCGATTGCCAGTTTCCTGCAGCGGGTGGGACGGTCGGGTCACGCGGTTGGCGGCACGCCCAAGGGCCGCCTGTTTCCGCTATCGCGAGATGAGTTGGTGGAGTGCACGGCGCTACTCGACAGCGTTCGTCGTGGCGAGCTCGATCGTCTGACGATACCAAACCGGCCGCTGGACGTGCTGGCGCAACAGATCGTGGCGGAGGTGGCCTCGCGCGAGTGGAGCGACGATGAACTGTTTGCGCTGATCCGGCGAGCGTGGCCATACCGCGATCTGTCTCGGGAAGATTTCGCAGCGGTCGTCGACATGCTGGCGGACGGTTTCAGCACGCGGCGCGGCCGGCGCGGTGCGTTGATCCACCATGATGCCGTCAATCAAGTCTTGCGCGGACGCCGTGGCGCGCGGCTGACCGCGCTAACCGCGGGGGGAACCATCCCCGACAACGCCGACTATCAGGTATTGCTGGAACCCGAAAACCACTTCATCGGAACCGTGAACGAGGATTTCGCCGTCGAAAGCCTTGCCGGTGATGTTTTCCAGCTCGGCAACCGGAGCTACAAGATCCAGCGCATCGAGCGTGGGGTCGTCCGCGTGGAGGACGCGCACGGCATGGCTCCCACCATTCCATTCTGGCTCGGCGAGGCTCCCGGACGAACCGACGAACTCTCGGAAGCGGTATCCCGATTGCGAGCCGATATTGCGGAACAGCTTCAACGGGACCCGACGGGCGGGTCCACACTGCGATGGCTGGTGGACCAGCTTGGCGTTGTTTCGGCCGCGGCCGAGCAGTTGGTGGAATACTTGCGGGCCGGTTATGGTGCGCTGGGCTGCTTGCCGACACAGCAGACCATCGTGCTCGAGCGCTTTTTCGACGAGGCGGGAGGCATGCAGCTCGTCGTTCATTCGCCCTATGGCAGCCGCATCAATCGCGCGTGGGGGCTGGCGCTGCGCAAGCGCTTCTGCCGCAAGTTCAACTTCGAGCTTCAGGCCGCAGCTACCGAGGACAATATCGTCATTTCGCTGACCGAAGCGCACAGCTTCGCCCTGGATGAAGTTGTTCGCTATTTGCACTCAGCTTCGGTGAGAACCGTACTCACCCAGGCGCTGCTTGATTCTCCGATGTTCACGACGCGCTGGCGCTGGGTGGTTGGCGTGTCCTTGGCACTGCCACGCTTCCGCGGCGGCAGAAAAGTGCCGCCCCAGCTCGCTCGCATGGGCGCCGAAGATCTGATCGGCGCGGTATTCCCCGACCAGATCGCCTGTGCGGAGAATCTTCAGGGCGAACGTGAAATCCCCGATCATCCACTGGTCAGTCAGGCCGTCGGGGACAGCTTGACTGACGCGATGGACGTCGAAGGACTGGAGCGCCTTCTTAAGGCGATCGAGGCTGGCAGCGTTCGGACCGTGGCGCGCGACCTTACGCAACCCTCGCCGCTGGCCCTGGAAGTGTTGTCGGCGCGGCCCTATGCCTTCCTCGACGACGCACCGCTCGAAGAGCGCCGGACCCAGGCGGTGATGGCTCGGCGCTGGATTTCGCCGGAGGATGCATCCGATCTTGGCCGCCTTGATCCGGAGGCGATCGCGCGGGTGCGCGGCGAAGCATGGCCGGAAGCGGAAAATGCTGACGAGTTGCATGACGCCCTGGTTTGGCTGGGGTTCTTGACCGACACCGAAGTCATGGCAGAACCCCGCTGGTGCGGTTGGCTGAAGGACCTCGCAGCGATGAAACGCGCAGGGCGTCTGGAGATGGGGGGCGTCACGCTGTGGATTTCCGCCGAGCGCGCGGCGCAGTTCCGCGCATTATGGCCGTTGGCGAAAATTGAGCCCGAGATCGGCGTGTCTTCCACTCAAGTAACTCGCGCGTGGTCGGGCGACGACGCCCTCGTCGAAATCATTCGCGGCCGCCTTGAAGGTTCGGGGCCAATCGCAACAGCCACACTGGCGTCGCCGCTGGGAATGACCACGAACGAGGTCGGAGTGCCGCTCGCGAGCCTCGAGGCCGAAGGTTTCGCCATGCGCGGGCGTTTCACGGCGGATGCGATCGACGACGAGTGGTGTGAGCGCCGGCTTCTGTCGCGCATCCACCACTACACGATCAAGCGTCTGCGCGCCGAGATCGAGCCGGTGGCTGCGCGTGACTTCCTGCGTTTTCTGTTCAATTGGCAGCGCGCCGCTCCGAAAGCACGAATGGTCGGCCCGAAGGCGCTTGATACGATCCTTGCCCAGTTGGAAGGCTTTGAAGCGCCGGCCGCCGCATGGGAAGCCGAGATCTTGCCGGCGCGGCTGGCCGACTACGATCAAGCCTGGCTCGACGAACGGTGCCTCGCGGGACATCTCACATGGATGCGCCTGCGCCCCCGCGGCGGCACAGCCGGCGATAGAAGGGCGTCGCCGTTGCGAACCACGCCCATCACCATACTTCCGCGGCGACATTGCGGTTTGTGGACGTCATTGTCGCCCCAGACGGATGGCACGCGTCCAAGTCCGCGAGCGCAAATGGTCGCGGACTGGATTCGACAGAACGGGGCTTCGTTCTTTCAGGATTTGTTGGAAGGCGGCGGTCTGTTGCGATCGCAACTCGAGGAGGCCGTTGCGGAGTTGGTGGCGCTAGGGCTCGTAACTTCCGACAGTTTTGGCGGCTTGCGGGCGCTGCTGGTCCCGTCGGGCGAGCGGCGTACAAGCATTCGGCGTCGCTCCCGCACGGCCTTGTTCGGGGTGGAGGATGCGGGCCGCTGGTCGCTGGTACGCCGGACCGCCACCGAGTCCGATGGCGATGCCGTCGAGCATGTCGCGCGCACGCTGCTGCGCCGGTACGGCGTGGTGTTCTGGCGGCTCATCGAACGCGAGGCGGCATGGTTGCCGCCATGGCGGGAACTGTTGCGCGTTTTTCGCAGGCTCGAGAGCCGCGGCGAGATCCGTGGCGGACGTTTCGTCGCTGGGTTTTCCGGCGAGCAGTTTGCGCTGCCCGACGCCATTGGCATGCTGCGCGAAATTCGACGACAACCGGATGCCGATACCTGGCTCGCCGTGTCGGGTTCGGACCCGCTGAATCTTGCGGGCATTCTAACGCCCGGGCCGAAGATTACTTCGCTGGCGGGCAACCGGGTGCTTTATCGGGATGGCGTACCGACGGCTTCGTTGTCGGTGGGCGAAGTGACCTTTTTCAGCGAACTCGATCCGGCAACCGAATGGCAAGCCCGTCAGGTCTTGTTACGCGCGCCAGTGCGGGCACCGTCACTTGCTCCGGAGACGTGTGCCACAACTGATGAGGAACGAGTGCATACGCCGTAACCGGTTTGTCGTTAGAATTTGCTGACGAGTATCCGGAACCGCTATTCCGCCAATTTATCTATTCAGTGTGGTCATAGCTTGTTCATAACGCTTTTGCTGCCTCTTTTGGTCTATGCCACGGTGCTAGTAGCGCGATGACATGACCGGCCTTTGCCAACGGGAGAACGCGATATGGATCAACTGGCAGCGCTGCGGCTTTTTATTCACGTGGCACAACGCGGCGTGAGATTGGTCACAGTGGGTTCAATGGTTGGGGAGGAAAACCGGGAGCCTCGAGCGCTGCGGCGTGCCCTGTCGATTTCCGG
>DATBYN010000327.1:0-14636 GCA_036513695.1 Bradyrhizobium sp.
AAGGCGGCAATAGCGGCGAACGTTTCCCGCGCCGTCGCCGCCGGCCGCATGGCCCGCGCCCCGACAACAACATGGCCGCACCGGCAACAACGCCTGGCGACGATTTCAATCCGGGGAACGAGTAAGTAGGCGCGGACTTCGTAGGGCGGGCAAAGCGAAGCGTGACCACCCTATTGCGTGACGTGAAATCGCTTTGGTGGGCACGGCGCAAGAGCGCCTTTGCCCACCCTACAAATTCATCGTTGCAGTGACGACGGCACCAGCACCGGCTCCAGCGAAGGAATCAGCCGCGTGCGTTCGCGCTTGGCGGGGATCGCGCGATAGACCTGCTTGCTGGCCTCCACGATATGAACGCCGGCAAACGGCAGCGACAGCGCCGCGCCGACGCGCTCCCACGCCATCGCCGAGCGCAGGAACCAGCCGCCGGCGACCGGCGGCATGAACAGTGCTTCGCCCCACCCCGTCGGCGTGAACCAGGTCTGCCGCAGCAATTGCGTGATCTGCGAGCGCGAATAGGGCCGGCCGTGACCGAACGGCGTGTTGTCGGTGCGAGTCCATACCCCACGCCGGTTCGGGATAATCGCCATCACGCGGCCGGAGGGCGCCAGCACCCGCCACACCTCCCGTAACAACCCTTCCGGATCGTCGGACATTTCCAGCGCATGGACCAGCAGGATGCGGTCGACCGCGGCGTCCGGCAGCGGCAGCGAGAATTCGTCGACCAGCGTTGCCAGCGTCGGCCGCGCCGTTGGCCATTTCAGGACGCCCTGCGCCGCCGGCATGAAGGCGATACAGCGCTCGCTATCCTCGCGGAACAGCCCGAGATAGGGGGTCGGGTAGCCGATGCCGAGCACCCGCTGGCCCTCCGCGCTCGGCCAGCGCGCATGAATACCGCGGTTGATCAGCCGGCGCGCCACGATGCCCAGGCGCCGCGAGTAAAAGTCGCGCAGATCGATGACATCGATGGTCATGGATTCAATCTAACATGCTGCCGGGCCTCCATGCGCCCTGAATATCGCATTGCCGTCGAAGCGTTAACGCCATATTTCATCCCTATATGGGGCCGTACTCACCTTCTCGGCCACACTAGATCCACGGAGATACCATGGCTGCCGAAATTCGCCTGTTCCCCTGCCTTTCCGATAATTTCGGCTATCTGATTCATGACCCCGCGACCAACGCGACCGCCTCGATCGACGCGCCGGAAGCGGGTCCGATCCTCAAGGCGCTGGAGCGCGAGGGCTGGACGCTGACCGATATTCTCATCACCCATCACCATCACGACCATGTCGGCGGCGTCAGTGAATTGAAGCAGAAGTACAACTGCCGCGTGGTCGCGCCGCACGACAAGACCGCGCAGATCGCCAATGTCGATCTGCGCGTCGGCCAGGGCGACGTCGTCAAGATGGGCGGCCTGCTGGCGCGGGTCCTCGAAACCCCGGGCCATACGCTCGACCATATCTCTTACGTGTTCGACAATGACAAGGCGCTGTTCGCCGCCGACACGCTGTTCTCGATCGGCTGCGGGCGGGTGTTCGAAGGCAATTATCCGATGATGTGGGATTCGCTTCTGAAGCTGCGGGCGCTGCCGGATGATTTCAAGCTCTATTGCGGCCATGAATATACCGCGGCCAACGTCAAATTCGCGCTCACGATCGAGCCGGATAATCCGGCGCTGAAAGCGCGCGCGGAAGAAGTGACGCGGCTGCGCAGCGAGAACAAGCCGACCATTCCGACACTGCTTGGCGAGGAGAAAAAAGCCAACGTGTTCCTGCGCGCCGACGAACCGTCGGTTGCCGCTGGCGTGCGGATGAAGGGCCGGAGCGCCGCCGAGGTGTTCGGCGAGATCCGCGAACGCAAGAACAAATCCTGATGAACAAATCCTGATGGTTTTACCACCCTCCGCCGCCGACATCATCGCGCGGCTTCAATTGCAGCCGCATCCCGAGGGCGGGCATTATCGCGAGACGTTTCGCGATCAGCGCTGCGATGCTCAGGGCCGCGCCTTCTCGACCGCGTTCTATTTTCTGCTGGCGCGCGGCGAGCGCTCGCACTGGCACCGCATCGACGCGGTCGAGGTCTGGCATTATTATGCGGGAAGCGCGTTGATATTGCAGATCGCCGATGACAGCGGCAGGCGGCGCATCAAGCTCGGCGCGGATTTAGCCGCCGGCGAAGTGCCGCAGGCGATCGTTCCCGCGCATGCGTGGCAGGCCGCCGAGTCTACCGGCGACTGGACGCTGGTTGGCTGCACCGTGGCGCCCGGTTTTGATTTTGCGACGTTTGAATTGGCGCCGAAGGGGTGGGAGCCGGCGAGTAGCTTGTAGGGTGGGCAAAGGCGCTCTTGCGCCGTGCCCACCATGTTGTCATGTGGTTCGAAGTTGGTGGGCACGCGGATCCTGTCATCGGGCGCGCATTCGCGCGACCCGTTGGCTTTGCCCACCCTACGCAGCTACGGAGCTTTCTTCGCAATCATATCCTTCGCGGCAATCAAGCCGCCGCCGGCAATTAGCACCGCCGCGATTGCGATATTCGCGCTGGCTTTCGCAAAACCCGCCAGAATCAAAAACGCGGTGGAGAGCAACGGCGTCGCGTAGGATGCGGCGCCCAGCACGCGGATATCGCCACGCTTCATTCCGATATCCCAGGCATAGAACGCGGCGCCCACCGGGCCGACGCCGAGGGCGATGATTGCAAGCGATTGCAGGAGCGTCTCAGGCCACACCGTGGTCTCGATCGCCCCATGCACCAGGGCCGCGAGCAAGGAAGTCGCCAGACAAAAGCCCGCCACCGCATCGGTCGGAACGGATTTGAGCTTGCGCGACATCACCGAATAGGTCGCCCATACGAAGGCTGCGACAAACGCCGCGATCAATCCGGGCACCTGACCCGGCGCGAAACCGCCGCCGATGTTGCCCGCCAGCAGCAGCACCGTGCCGGCGAGCCCCAACAGCGCACCGACGATATGGTGCGGCTTGAGCCGTTCGCCGGGCAACAGCGACGAAAACAGCACGATCAAGAGCGGCCATAGATAATTCAACAGGCCGGCTTCCGCAGGCGGCGCGAAGCGCAGCGCCAGAAAAAACAGCGCGTGATATCCGAACAGGCCGCCGACCCCGACGATCCAGGCGATCGGCGGCTGCCGCAGCGCGGCGAAAGCCGCCGGCCGCCCGATCCATGTCAACAATCCCGTCAGCGCGCCGATCGCAAACGTCATCGACGCCAATTGGAACGCGGGAATCTTGCCGGTCGCCACCGTAAGCACTGAGAGCAGCGACCACATCAGGGTCGCCGTCAGTCCGATCAGGGTTGCGGTGCGGGGGGTCATTTTATCCGGCGATTGCGCGAGAGCACGGCTCAGGTGCTTTTTCCGTCATGGCCGGGCATAGCCGTTCGAAGGACGGCGTCGCTTCCGCTCGCCTATGCCCGGCCATGACGACCGTTTAGCACTCTACGCTCGGCCTGGATTGCTTCGTCGCAAGTTGCTCCTCGCAATGACGAAACCATCACACCTGATACTGGCCGCCATTCACCGTCAGCGTCGATCCCGTAATAAAACCGGCGTCGTCGGCGGCGAGGAACACCACGGCGCGCGCGATCTCTTCCGGTTCGCCGAGGCGATTGGCCGGGATCAGCGGCAGGATGCTTTTCTCCAGCACATCCTTCGGCACCGCCTGCACCATCTCGGTGTTGATATAGCCGGGGCAGATCACATTCACAGTGATGCCGCCCTTGGCATTTTCCAGCGCCAAGGCCTTGGTGAAGCCGATGTCGCCGGCCTTGGCGGCCGAATAATTGACTTGTCCGAACTGGCCCTTCTGGCCGTTGATCGAGGAAATGTTGATGACGCGGCCGAATTTGCGCCCCCGCATGCCCTCGATCACCTGTCGCGTCATGTTGAACAGCGAGCCGAGATTAGTGTTGATGACGGCGTTCCACTGTTCCAGCGTCATCTTGTGGAACGCGGTATCCTTGGTGATGCCGGCATTATTGACCAGCACGTCGACCGGGCCGAGATCGGCCTCGACCTGCTTGACCCCGGCGGCGCAGGCGTCGAACGAACTGACGTCCCATTTGTAGACGGGGATACCGGTCTCGGCCCTGAATTTTTCCGCCGCCGCGTCGTTACCCGCATAGCTCGCCGCGACCTTGTAGCCGGCACCCTTCAGCGCTTTGCTGATCGCGCCGCCAATGCCCCGCGTCCCCCCCGTCACCAACGCAACACGTGCCATGTCGAATCCCTCCCTTAGGCTTTTGCGCTTTTTATGTAGCTTCGAATAAAGCGGGCCGTTTGACCAACATCAAGAACAAAACGCCCGGCATAGCCGGGCGCTTCTTTTTTAGCGATAAACTCTCGCGTTGCGAGATGATCTTTTCATCAGATAACGCCGCACGATTAGTCGCGTGCAATGCACATCGCAATTCCCATGCCGCCGCCGATGCACAGCGTGGCGAGGCCCTTCTTGGCATCGCGCTTCTGCATTTCGTGCAGCAAGGTCACCAGCACCCGCGCGCCGGAGGCGCCGACCGGGTGGCCGATCGCAATCGCGCCGCCATTGACGTTGACCTTGGAAGTATCCCAGCCGAGGTCCTTGTTGACGGCGCAGGCCTGCGCCGCGAACGCTTCATTGGCCTCGATCAAATCGAGGTCGCCGATGCTCCAGCCGGCCTTCTTCAGCGCCGCGCGTGAGGCCGGGATCGGGCCGGTGCCCATGATCTTGGGATCGACGCCGGCCTGGCCCCACGACACGATGCGGGCCAGCACCTTCTTGCCTTCCTTGGCCGCCTGCTTGGCGGTCATGAGCACCACCGCAGCCGCGCCGTCATTGATGCCCGACGCCGAGCCGGCGGTGACCGTGCCGTCCTTCTCGAAGGCGGGCTTGAGCTTGGCCATCGCGTCCAGCGTGGCGCCGTGGCGCGGATATTCATCGTCGCTGACGATGATGTCGCCCTTGCGGGTCTTGATGGTGACCGGGACGATCTCGTCCTTGAACTTGCCGGCCTTCTGGGCGGCCTCGGCCTTGTTCTGCGAGGCGACCGCAAACTCGTCCTGCTGGGCGCGGGTGATCTGATATTGCCGGGCGACGTTCTCGGCGGTGTTGCCCATGTGGTAGCCGTTGAAGGCGTCCCACAAGCCGTCCTTGATCATGGTATCGACGAGTTCGAAGTTGCCCATCTTGACGCCGCCGCGCAAGTGCTGGGCGTGCGGGGCCATACTCATGGATTCCTGGCCGCCGGCGACCACGATCTCGGAATCACCGTTGAGCAGCGCCTGGTAGCCCAGCGCCACCGTGCGCAAGCCGGAACCACAAAGCTGATTGACGCCCCAGGCCGGGCTTTCCACCGGGATGCCGGCGGCGATCGAAGCCTGGCGGGCCGGGTTCTGGCCCTGCGCCGCGGTCAGGATCTGGCCCATGATGACCTCGGAGACGCGGCCGGGCTCGACGCCGGCGCGCTCCAGCGCCGCCTTGATGGCGATGGCACCGAGATCATGGGCCGGCATGGTCGCGAACGCGCCGTTGAAACTGCCGACCGGGGTGCGGGCGGCGCTGACGATGACGACATCGTCTGACATGGACATCTCCTGAGGTTGAAGTTCTTGAGCTCTTGGATGGCGGGCGCCGGATTGGCAGGCCTGTCTCTCGCCGCATCCTGTTAACGTCGTTGAGGCATGTCAATCGTTCAAAGGCCGAAAACTCGCCGCGGCGCATCTAAAATAACGTTCTTGGCAATTTCCTGAGCAGTGCCTATGCTTTGGAATTAACCGTGCCGCACAAAACGGTGGCGGAACCTTTTTGAAAATGCTTACTTTGTTGCGTTGCGTTGCTCGTTAGCCCCTCGGCTGAGCCGTCGGGTTCGTTGTCCTCGGTGTGCACGTGTGAGCCCATGGCAAAATCAGACCAACCCACTACGATCAAAAAATATGCGAACCGGCGGCTCTATAATACCGGTACCAGCACCTATGTGACGCTGGAGGATCTCGCAGCGATGGTGAAGGACGGCGAGGACTTCCTCGTCTATGACGCCAAGACCGGCGACGACATTACGCGTTCGGTATTGGCGCAGATCATCTTCGAACAGGAAAACAAGGCCGGCCAGAATCTGTTGCCGACCACTTTCCTGAGGCAGTTGATCCGCTTCTACGGCGACAGCATGCAGATGGTGGTGCCGAAATATCTCGAGCAATCGATCGACACGCTGACCCGCGAGCAGGAAAAATTCCGCAAGCAGTTGACCAACACGTTCTCGGGCACGCCGTTCGCGCCGCTCGAAGAACATGTTCGCCGCAACATGGAATTGTTCCAGCAGACGTTCTCGATGTTCAAGCCGTTCGTGCCGCCGCGCACCGGAACCGCGGTGACCATCGAGCCGGAAAAAGTACCGGAGCCGGCGCCCGAAGAAGACAACATCGACGACCTTCGCCGTCAGATGAAAGAGATGCAGGAACGTCTCGAGCGGATGTCGAAAGAGCCGAAGAAGGAAGAGTGAGACTGTCCATCGTCGTTCTCGCGAAAGAACAACAGCTTGTCGTCCCCGCGAAGGCGGGGACCCATAACCACCGATGTTAATTTGTTGCAGAAGCCGGCTACCCCATCGCTTAATCGATAGTACACGGCGTATGGGTCCCGGCCTTCGCCGGGACGACGATCAGCTCGCCGCCGGCAACGCCGTCTCGCTGCCCGCACCCCACGGCCGCTCCGACGACGCGAGCCCGATCAGCCGGCCCTGAATAAAGTCGCAGCCCCAGTCGCGCAGCATGATGGCGGCTTCCTCGTCCTGCACCCATTCCGCAACCGTCTTAATCTGCAGTCGCCGCGCCAGATCGATCAGCGTCTGCACGAAGGCGCGGTCATCGGCCGAGCGCGCGATGTTCTGGACGAAGGCGCCGTCGATTTTTACAATGTCGACGCCAAGCTTGCGCAAGTTCCGGAACGAGGTGTAGCCGGCGCCGAAATCGTCGATCGCGATCCGGCTGCCAAGATTCTTCAGCCGCATGACGAAGCCGCGCAAATCGCCGATGTCCTGGATCGCCACGGTTTCGGTGATCTCGACGATCAGCCGTTCGGCGACGCCGGGGTGCGCGCTCATCAGCGATTCGATCGAAGCCCACCAATCCGGATCCATCGTGGTATCGGGCGAGATGTTCAGCGAGAGCTGCACGTTCGGCGAGGCGGCGAGTTCGGCCACCACCAGCTCGAGCACGCGGTGATCAACCAACCGAATCAGGCCGAGCTTTTCCGCAACCGGCACGATGTCCGGCGCCAGCAGCACCTGGCCATCCTCCTGCTCCATGCGGATCAGGCACTCGTAGAACGCGGCCGCGCGCGAACCCGCCTCCACCACCGGCTCGAACGCCATCACCATGCGCCGCTCATTGAGCGCGGTGACGATCTCGTCGGTGACGCGGATATTGACGCGGCGCTGGGCGTCGCGCTCGACATTGGGGCGCCACAGCAAAAACGACCCGGCGCGGCGCCGTTTCGCCATGTCGAGCGTCTCATGGGCGCGGTTGATCGCCTCATCGGCGCTGCGCGCATAACGGGGGACGCCGACCGCGCCGATCGAGGCGGTGACCGAGACCGGCCCGGATTTGGTCGGCACCACGTCGTTGCGAATGCCCGCTAGAAACCGCTCGGCCGCGACATTGATGTCGTCGACGGTGCAGTTCTTCAGGATCAATCCGAATTTATTGCCGGAAAAACGCCCGAGCACGTCGCCGCCGCGCAGGCGGACGCGGATTCTTAGCGCCACTTCCGAGATCACCGCATCCGCGACATCGAAGCCGAACGCGTCATTGACGCGCGCCAGATGATCGATGCCGATCAGCATGAGGGCGCTGGATGTGCGGAAGCGGCTCGCTTCCTCGATCGCCTCGGCCAGCGACGCCACGAGATGGGTGCGGTTGAGCTCGCCGGTCAACGGATCGTGCCGCGACAATTTCAGGAGCTGCTCGTCGCGGGCGCGGCGCTCGTTGTTGATGCGGACAATGCCTTGCGCGCGCACCGGCTTGCCGTCGGATCCGGCGAACCAGCAGCCGGTTTCCTCGATCCACAGCACGGGTGCCGAAATCGAGGTCCGCACGCCATATTCTATCCTGTAGGGCGCGCCCTCGCCGCGTTGGGAGGGCTGCGATTGCTTGAGCGCATCGGTCCGGATCGAACGCTCCGGCTCGATCAGTTTTGCCAACTCCGCGCCGCTTCGAAGCGAGGCCGCCGGGATATCCGAAAACACCGCATTGGCGTGGTCGCTCCAAATGATCACGTCGGTCGCGATGTCCCACACAAACGCCGCCTGGCCGAGCGAGGCCAGGATGGTCGAAGCCTTGGGGAGCGAAATTCTGGGGAGAGCGGATGTCAAAGATCGCCTCGTTTCGGGACACTGCCGGGTGATTCAACCCTAAAAGGATAGTGCCTCTTTTGTTCAGCACCTTATCCGAACTTGATAAATATTCTGCAAACCATGTTGATCCCCGGCCGGGAACAAAACGGGGAGGACCGGCATAGCTCTTGCGAGGTGGAAATCGAAGTGGGCGCAACGTCCCGAAATGTGACAGTTCAGCCGGATTTCGATTTTGCGATGTCAGTGAGCTTTGGACCAGTTAAGGCGGCAGAGGACGGCGTCCTCGCGGACGCAAAAACTCCTTGCGTCGCGCTGGTGCCGGTGTCCGAGCCAGCGCCATGGACGCGAACCTTTCCGCTATGGCGGTTAAGGCCCGATTCGATCTTTGTCGCACATCTGATCGCCACCGCCGAGCAGGTCCCGCAAGTCCGCAATCTGCGGCGGGCGACGCCGGCCGACGCGCAGACAGCCTATGGCGCGAACCAGCGCCAGATCCCGCGCGCCGGTATCCGGACGCGGCAAATCATTTGATCGAGAGCGAAGGAAGCCCGCTAGCGCGGCGGCGCGTCCGGCGAGGGCGAGCTGTTGCCGGGCTGCAGTTCCGGCGACGGGACCACCGGCGACGGTGCGCTTGATGCGATTTCGATGGGGGCGACTTTCGGGTGTTCGACCGGCGCCGGTTCGGCGGCCTGCGCCGCCGGCGGCGTCTTGATTGCTGGCTCGAATTGAGGTTCGGCCGCCGCAGCGGGCGCTTTGGCCGCTCGCCTGGAGGCCACCGGCGCAGTCGGCATGCCGCGCCGCGCGCGCTGCGCAATGCCCGACAGGAAGTCCGACAGCGCCAGCAACGCCAGCAGGAAATAGGTCGAGGTGCCGAACTTCGGCCACAGCACAAACTCCGCGGCCGCCGCACCGAATACGATCAGCGACAGCAGATGATCGGTCAGATATTTGGCGCCGGGCCGCGCGCCCTTGATGATCTCAAGCAGCAACAAAAAGATACCGAGCGCTAGCAGCACGTCGGAAAGCGTCACCGGCCATTCGGTGCCCGACATCAAAGTCAACTTGACCAGCGGATCGGTCAGCGACACGCCGGGCATCAGGAAGGCGATGATGTTGTAGATCGCGAGTGGAATCAGAAGCAGCGGAAAACCAATCATGGAGATCGCGAGCCTTCTTTTTCAAGCAAGAGAACCAGGTCATTCCCGGGCGGACCATGGGTCCGCGGCAGCAAACCTTGTGACCTTATCCGTTGACCAAATTCAGGCCAATCGTGGTTCCCGCCTTGCCACTCTCGTTCAGGATTCCTTCTTGGCCTTCAGAACCTGCCGGCCCTTGTACATGCCGGTTTTCAGATCGAGGTGGTGCGGGCGGCGTAATTCGCCGGAATCCTTGTCCTCGGCATAAGTCGGCTTCTTCAGCGCGTCCGCCGAGCGGCGCATGCCACGCCGCGACGGCGATGTTTTTCTTCTGGGAACGGCCATATCAGGTCCTCTAGGGGTGTTTCGGTAAGGCATCGTCCGAACCCGGACGGCCGACGCGCTTTTGGTGCGGGCTCTGATGCCGATAAGGCCGCGCTTATAGAGGATGGACACGCGCAAAGCTAGGGTCGTGGCCACCCAAAACGGCCCAAATTGGCTCAAAAAGCGCGATTTTCGCTCCAGCATCGCACCAGTTCCGCGGCTTGCGCCCGTGCCATGTAGGTCCCAGTCAGACGGCGCACCCCTGGAGAAGGATTGCGGGCGCTGCGCCGGACCGGATTGGGGAGAATGGCCGCCAACAACGCCGCCTCGCGCGGCGACAGCGCGGATGCCGGATGGCCGAAGGCGTACAGCGCGCCCGACTGCGCGCCGAACTGGCCGGTCGGGCCGAGCTCGGCGATATTGAGATAGATTTCGAGGATCCGCTGCTTCGGCAAGACCCGGTCGATCCACAGCGCCAGCGGAAACTCGAGCGCTTTGCGGACCACGCTGCGGCCCGGCCACAAAAACAGGTTTTTTGCGACTTGCTGGGTGATGGTCGAGCCGCCGCGCGTCACCTCGCCATCTTCAGCGTCGTCGATCACCTCGCGCAGCGCATCCCAGTCGATGCCGTGATGCCGGCAGAATTTCGCATCCTCCGCCGCGACCACCGAACGCGGCAGCGACGGCGAGATCGCGGCAAAATCGATCCATTGCCGCGACATCGGCGCACCTGCCAGAGTGCGCCAGATCATCAGGGTGGAGACCGGATGGCCGGTGCGATAGAACGGGGTCACGAGATAGGGCACCAGCAGCGCGACCAGCAAAATCAGCAGCAAAGTTCGGACGATGCGCAAATGATTATTTTTAGGTTCAGGACCCCGACGGGACCGATCAATGGGCAACACCCTAAGCGATACCTAAAATAGCGTCTTCATCATAATTCCCTACTTTTCCAGCGCTTTTAAGGCGCCGTGATCCCCCTCACGCAATTGACGAAGCCGATGCCATAAAGGATGGTCCGGCCAAATTGCCTCTCCAAATTGCCCCTGGAGCTTTGTTTGATGACGACCACTGCATTAACCGATTTTGCCAAACGGCTGGACCAGACCGCGGAGGATACCGAGGCGCTGTTGGGCTCCCTGTTGTCCGACGCGCTGCTGCCCGACGAGATCGCTCGGCCGAAACGGCTGATGGACGCCATGCGCTATTCGAGCCTCAACGGGGGAAAGCGGCTGCGGCCGTTCCTGGTGGTCGAGAGTTCCGCGGTATTCGGCGTGCCGCGCCAGGCCGCTCTTCTGGCCGGCGCCGCGCTCGAATGCATCCACGGCTATTCGCTTGTTCATGACGATCTGCCGGCGATGGACAACAGCGATTTGCGCCGCGGCCGGCCCACGCTGCACAAGCAAACCGACGACGCCACCGCGATCCTGGCCGGCGATGGATTATTGACGCTCGCCTTCGACATCATCACCCGCGACGAAATCCATAAGGACCCGACCGTCCGCCTGCTATTGACCCGCGCGCTGGCGCGGGCATCGGGCATCGGGGGCATGGTCGGTGGCCAAATCCTCGACCTCGCCGGCGAGGGCCGCTTCGGCGACCGCGAGCCGGTCGATGTCGCAACGCTGCAGCAGATGAAGACCGGCGCGCTGTTGCGCTTTGGCTGCATCGCGGGCGCGATCCTCGGCCAATCCTCGCCAAAAGAATATCAGGCGCTCGACGATTACGGCCGCGCGCTCGGCGAAGCCTTCCAGATTGCCGACGATCTGCTCGACGTCGAGGGCGACGCCGCCGCGCTTGGCAAAAACACCGGACAGGACGCGGTGCTCGGCAAAACCACGTTTGTCACTCAACTTGGGATCGACGGCGCCAAGCAGCGCGTTCAAGATCTCCTTGGCAAAGCGGATTCCGCGCTCTCGATCTTCGGCGCCAAGGGCGACGTGCTGCGGGCGGCTGCACGATTTGTCGCCGACCGCAAGAATTGAAAATGCCAATGGCGGACAAGGCAGCCGACGAACGCCGTCTTGTCCGCTTCCGGAAGATGTCCAAGCCGCTCCGCTTGGTCTATGCGCGGCCGCGCACGTTCATCGCGATGGCGACGGGGTTCGCGGTGTTCTTCGTGCTGCCGGGCGCGCTACGGCTGGTGACGCGGCTGTTGATCTCCTGGGACATCTTCGTCGCGCTGTATTTGGCTCTGGTCTACGCCATGATGTTTCGCAGCGGGCTGCGCGGCATCCGGCGCAACGCTATCCTGCAGGACGACGGCCGCTTTTTGATCCCAGTCATGACCGTGCTCGGCGCGTTCGCGAGCATCGCCGCCATCGTGTTCGAACTCGTCGGGACCCATCGCAGCGCGCCGGCGCTGTCGCTGGCAGCCGGCACCATCGTACTGTCCTGGGCCGCCGTGCATACCGCCTTTGCGCTGCATTACGCGCATGATTATTACCGCGGGGCAAAACCCGGCGGGCTGCAATTTCCGAGCGGCGACACGCAGGACCATGCCGACTACTGGGATTTTGTGTATTTTTCCTTCGTGATCGGCATGACCGCGCAGGTCTCCGACGTCGGCATCACCGACAAGACCATCCGCCGCACTGCAACCGCACACGGCATCATCTCGTTCTTCTTCAACACCGCGCTCTTGGCGCTGATGGTCAATATCGCAGCGAGCGCGATTTAGTGTCGTCGTCCCGGCCTTGAGCTGGGACCCATAACCACCGATGTTTGCTTTTGCGACGAGCTGGAGCCTCTATCGAGTGTAGTATCCAACATCGGTGGTTATGGGTCCCCGCCTTCGCGGGGACGACAAGGACCCTGTGCGGTCTTCCAGCCCAAAGCACCCCCAAAAACCGCCCTCAGTTGCAGACTTCCTCATTGCCTCCGCTGCCATTGCGAGGCGAGCCACCCCCATAGTCGATGTGGCAGCCGCGTCTAACCGGGCGGCAGCTGGCGGCGTCGCAGACGATCTGGCCTGTTGCCTGCGGCTTGACGGCACTCACTTCGGGCCTCGGCCGTTCGCGGTAACTACGATCCGGGCGTGTGTCGGGCGCGCGGCTCGCGGTCGGCGTTTTGCCGCGCCGCTTCTCGCATTCATTGTCATCATTGAGGAACGACCCTTCCGCACAGACGATTCTGCTGCAGCGGTCGCCGTCAGCCTTGAAGCCGTGTTCGCAGACCAGCGGGCAAACCCGCGACGGCTTTAGCTTGATGGCGTCGAGCGCGTCGGTTGACGCAAGCTTGACGTCGAATTTGGTGCCGGCGTAGCGGTTGAACAGCGTTAGCGAACGCTGCGATGCCGCATTCCATTGGCCGTCGGCTTCTCCCGTGAGGCAGCCGACGCGGCGCAACTCGATCTGCACTGACTTTGTCACGTCGGCCCGCGGCGGCCCGGCCGTCAAGGCCGCGACGTTGGTCGCCTTGTCATCCTGAGCTTTTGGGGCAGCGGTCGGGCCGGCCGTGGTTCTGTCCGTGGCCGCGCTGTCGGCGACAAGTGTCGCGTTGGAAGCCTTGTCGGTGCGTTTCCGTTCGGCCTCGGCGGCTTGCTCCTGGGCGGCCTGTTTTGTCTTCTCAGCGGCAATCCGGGCCTGTTCGGCGGCCTTGGCGTCCGCATCGGCCTTCGACTGCTGGACCTTTTGTGCCCCCTCGGCGGCAAGCCGTGCCCGCTCCTGTTCGGCCAATCGCGCCTTTTCGGTCGCCACCGCGTGCGCTTCCTCGGCAGCGATCTTGTCGAGCTGGATCCGGGCTAGACTTGCGTAAAAGCCGTCCGGGTGCTGGGCGAGGAAGGCGTTCATCGCCTGCTTGTTGCCGATCTGCAGCGCCAGTTCGTAATCGCGGCGCGCCTCGGCCTGCGGGCTCACCGCAGGCGCGGCGGGCACCGAGGGCGCAGCGGTAGGTGGCAAAACCTTGGCCGGCACCAGCGGCACGTCGTCGCCGCCGAGCGAGCCATAGACAAACGGCTCCTGCCGGTTACCGGTCGTCTTCAGCACGTCGTCCCGGACGAAGCCGAACGCCTTGCGCACATCGAGCCCCGGCGTCGTCAAATGCTTTGCCAGCGCCATCGTGAACGGTGAGTTCTTGGCATCGCCATCGAGCGCTGTCGAACCGGCCTTGGCGGAATAAGCAATGAGAGTATTCGGACTGGCCGGCTCGATCTTTGCGAGGCCACGTCCGATTCCGCGCAAGGCCACGGTCTTCTTCATGTTCTTGGCAAACGGATTGTCCCGGCAGGCATCGAGGATCACCAGCCGAAGCTGCTTTGCCGGTTCGGCTGCGACCAGGATGCGATCGAGCGACAAGGCCTCGTCATAAACGTCGGTGTCGCGCTCGAGCTTGGCATCCACAGGAATCAGATAATTGGTGCCGTCGACCTCCATGCCGTGGCCGGCATAATAGATCACGACGATATCGGCATCGCGCGCGCTGTCGGTAAAGTCGCGCAGCGCCCGTCGCATCTCGAGCGCCGGCAGATCGGTGCGGGAATCCACCACATCGAAGCCGGCATTTTTCAAGGTCGCGGCGATCAGCGCACTGTCATTGGCCGGGTTAGAAAGCGGCGGCGCATTCTGATAGGCCGAATTGCCAAGCACCAGCGCCACGCGCTTCTCGGCATGCGCCGGCTGGCATACGAGCAACAGCGCGGCGGCAAGCAACAATCCCGGCAATTTTAAAAATCCAGGCGATTTCATCATGACGCCTCCGGAATTACGAGCCGTTCTAACACAGGCGCCTGCCTACCAGAAGTCTGCGGCCGGGCCTTGTGAGGGAGATCACTAAAGCGGGCCGATGTTGGCGGGCAGGTAAAGGAGCTCCCTGTCGTTAGTCGCGCCAGCGCGCCGC
>DATBYN010000328.1:0-4298 GCA_036513695.1 Bradyrhizobium sp.
TTGTCGCGGAAGCGGATGCCGGTGCGCTGGATCTTGCCGCCGACTTCGATGAACACCGTGCCGGCGCCGTTGACCATGATGTCGGCGATATCGTCGCGCGACAATAGCGGTTCCAGCGGCCCGTAGCCGAGCACATCGTTGCAGATATCGTCAAGCAGCTCTTCCTGCTCGGCGATCGACATCACGATGTTTTTGATCGCGATGATCTCGTTGACGATATCGCGGATTTCCTCGCGCGCGGACTCGCCGTCCAGCTTGGCGAGCTGAGCAAGGTCGATCGCTTCGATCAGGGCGCCGAAGATCGTCGCCTTGACCTGGTAATAGGTGTCCGACCGCCGCGCTTCCATTGCGGGCGGCGCCGCTCTGGCCGGCGCCAGCGGCGGCGAGGCAACAGCAGGCGGAGGGGCGGGCCGCGCAACGGCAGGCGCCGCGCTGGAGGCTGGCTCCGGCGCGATGGCCGCGGGCTTTATCGCCCGCTGGTCGCCTTCAGGTCCGCTACGCTTACCAAACACGATAACACTCCATACGGGCCGGTTACTTTGCCCGCAGCTTTTCGATCAGGGGTGACAGGAACGAACCCCGCGGCTTTTTGGTTTCGCCGCGGCCTGTCAGCCGCTGCGCGATCTGCAGGAACATCTCGGTGGTGCGATGATTGGCGTTGATCTCCGCGATCATCTGGCCATTGTTGGCGGCCGAGCCGAACATTTGCGGATCGAAAGGGATTGTCGCGATCGGCTGACTCTCGATCGCCTTGGAGAATTCCGAGGCGTTGATTTCCGGCCGCTTCGGGATGCCGACCTGATTGAGACAATAGAGCGGCATCCGGTCGTTGGGCCGCGACGCCTTCAAGAGGTCGAAGATGTTCTTGGTGTTGCGCAAATTGGCGAGGTCCGGCGCCGCGACGATCAGAATGTCGTCGGCACCTACCAGCGCCCGCTTGGCCCACCCCGACCATTGATGGGGAACGTCGAGCACGATGCAGGGCATCGTGGTGCGAAGCGTGTCGAAGATCGAATCGAAGGCGTCGACGCCAAAATCGTAGACCCGATCCAGCGTCGCCGGTGCCGCCAGCAGGCTGAGATGGTCGGTGCATTTCGACAGCAGGCGGTCGACGAACGCGGTATCGACGCGATCGGGTGAGAACACCGCGTCCGCGATCCCCTGCGAGGGATCCTGATTGTAGTCGAGACCCGCGGTACCGAACGCGAGGTCGAGATCGGCGACCACCGAATCCAGCGCGAGATCGCGCGCGATCGCCCAGGCGACGTTGTGGGCGATGGTCGATGCGCCGACGCCACCCTTCGCGCCAACGATGGCGATGATCCGGCCGACCGCCTTTGCCTCCGGCGCCGAGAACAATCCGCAGATCGATCGCACCACGTCAAGCGCATTGACCGGCGTGAGCACGTAGTCGCTGACGCCGCGGCGCACCAGCTCGCGATACAGCATGACGTCGTTGATGCGGCCAATCACGACGACGCGGGTTCCGGAATCGCATACGGTCGCCAGCTGATCGAGGCCGGTGAGGATGTCGGAGCGGCCTTCGGTCTCCAGGATGATCACATTCGGGGTCGGCGCCGCGCGATAGGCCTCGATCGCGGCTGCCATGCCACCCATTTGAATCTTGAGATGGGCCTTGGCGAGGCGACGGTCTTCGCCGGCCGATTGCACGGCGGCCGCAGTTTCTACCGTCTCGCAAAACGCCTGCACCGACACTCGCGGTGCCGGCGCAATGTGATCGTCCACGGGCGGCGGTGTAACTTCCGGCTGCGCTTCGGAGCTTTGATGGGCGTAACTGATCATTTGCCGGATTCGCTAAGTTTGGCCTTCTCGGCCTCGGGATAGGTGGTCGTGGTCGTATTACCCTTGCGATATTTCTCGAAAGCTTCGTTACGCCGCGCCGTGTAGGGAGGGGTTTCGGGCCGCGGCTGCACGAAGTCCGAGGGGTTGTCGATCATCGCCGCCATGTTGCGCTGATAGGCGCAGCCGAAATTGTAGTACGGCTTGTTTTCGTAATAGCCCTTGTTCTTGATCGAGGGTCCGAGGTCGTCCGGCCACAATCCGCAAGGACCGGCCACGGCGGAGATCTTCGGATAATTCAGCCGGATCGTCGCCAATTGGCGTGGATCCTCCGGATGATAATGATGCACGACGATCCCGCGCGGCGGCACGCCGGCGGCTGCAAGCAGCGCGTGAACTTCCCGGAACGCATCCGCCGCCGCCCGCGCATTGGGCGTGTCGACCGGCAGGTCGGCAGTAATCGCGCCGGTTCCTTCATGCAGCCATGTTTCCGCCAGCCCGATCACGTCGGCGCGCTGGGCGGCGGAAAGACCGCCGCGTGCGCGACCGACGAAAATGACGACCGCGCCGTTGGCTTCCTGAATGGCGATCGGATGGCGCAGGCGATAATCGTCGGGAATGCTCGCCTGCACCGCTTCCTCGGTGTGCGTGCAAGCTCCCAGCGCGACGGCAAGGCCAATGAGCGTTCCCGCGATGCGGAAAGCGCGCCGGCGATCGACGGGTATTCGGGCTGTCATCGTGTTCGTCCTTGTCCCGCCTCAGTCGGTGATAAAGCCATAGGTGCCGCGATAATTCCGGGCCGGCTCGACGCGGCCCGGAACGCCGTAGATGCGATTGATGCTGCCCAACAGATCGGCTTGCGGATCCGACGGCGCCGCAAACCTGTCATCGGGACGCGACAGATCCTTCTGCGCAACGGCACGCACCACGTAAGGCGTCACCAGCACCATCAGCTCGGTCTGGCTGTTGACGTAATCCCGGCTGCGGAACAGCGATCCGAGAATCGGCAATTGCGCTAGGCCGGGAAGCCCGTTGATCGCCTGCTTGGTCTGTTCCTGGATCAGGCCTGCCATCGCCATCGCGCCGCCGGAGGGAATTTCCAAGGTGGTTTCCGCACGGCGGGTCTTGATCGAGGGTATCGTCGTTCCACCGGCACCGCCCTGCAAAGAGTTTTCGGTCGAGATTTCCGACACTTCGGTCATCACCCGCAGGCTGATCCGTCCTTCGGTCAGTACCACTGGCGTGAAGTTCAGCGAGATGCCGAATTTTTTGAAACTCACCGTCTGGACGCAATTTCCGATAGCGCCCGTCGTCGACGTTTGGCAGGTCACGCCAGTCGGAATGGGAAATTCGCCGCCTGAAATAAATGTCGCGGACTCGCCGGAGATTGCCGTCAGATTCGGCTCTGCCAGCGTCCGCACCACGCCAGCGCTCTCCATCGCGCGTAACGTCGCCTGGACCGATGGGGTGGCGCCGAGCGATCCTGTGATGGTGTTGGTGGGGACGAGCGCCGCATTGCTTGCGGTGAACGGGTTGGTATTGTTGAATTTCACGACCGCGGTGCCATAGTTGAGGCTGCCGCTGAGGTCGATGCCCAGCTGCTTGATGATCGAGCGCTGTACCTCGGCGACCGTTACTTTCAGCATCACCTGATCGCGGCCCCGGACCGCGATCGAGTTGACGACTTTATCGGCGCTGCCGACCAGCCGCGCCGCCAGATCGCCCGCCTGCTGGGCCTCGATCGGATTGGATGCGGTACCGGACAGCACCACGCCGTCGCCGACGCCTTCGATCTGAATGTCGGAATTCGGCAGGGTCTGCTTCAACGCGGCGCGCACGCCGTTGAGGTCGCGCTTGACCGCGATGTCGTAAGCGGCGATTTGCTGGCCCGCGGAATCGAAGAACACGACGTTGGTCTGACCGACCGCCACGCCGATCATATAGGCGCGCTGCGCCGAGCGCACGATGGCATTGGCAATCTTGGGATCGGCGACCAGCACGTCCTTGATGTCACGCGGCAAATCGATCACGACCGACTTGCCGATGCCGAGCGCAAGGAAACGCGCATTCATCTGCCCATCGGCGGCGACCAGCGGTGCCGCGGCACGATAATCGCTCGCCACCACGGGGGTCAGGGCCGGATTGAGCGTCAGCGCGGCGACGGCCGAAAACGACAGGGCGCGGAGCAGAAAGGTCCGCTTCGCCGGCTGATTTCCCCCGCACTTCATATCGGACGTCCTTTCAGTCACTTCTGTGTCGTCGTTGGCATTGAAACGCCGTAACGAATGACGTTGATGGTGCCGTCCCGTTTCGGAGCTTGATCGTCGGTACTGGCGTCGGCCACGTTGAGATCGGCAATGCTGCGCAGCGCCAGCGATAGCGTGCCGCTCTGGCGCGCACGGGCCAGCGTCTCCGCCTGCTCGGGCTTCAGCTCGAGCGTGACGGTCTTGCCGATCACGGTGTTCTGGCCGTCCTTTTCCTTGGGCGCCTGGTCGATC
>DATBYN010000329.1:0-5953 GCA_036513695.1 Bradyrhizobium sp.
CCGACATTGGTGCGGGAAATGCTGCTGGCGTACTTGCCGGAAAAACACCGCCACGAGGAAGGCGAGCCGGTACCGGCCTGATCGGGCAGGTGACGCGGCTGCGGGAAGCAGGCAATGGCCAAGAAAAAGCGCGGCGATGCACATGGCGGAGGACACGGCTGGTTCGTGACCTTCGCCGATCTGATGGGCTTGATGATGAGCTTCTTCGTGATGCTCGTCGCCTTCTCCACCATGGACAACAACAAGCTCAAGATCGTCGCCGGCTCGATGCGCGATGCGTTCGGCGTGCAGGCCGAAGCGCGCTACTCCGCCATCATCGAATCCGACGGTCTGCCGACGCGGCCGAAATTGAAAAACACCGCGCACATTCCCCCGGAGGAAGCTTCCAATACGCCGACCCCGGACGAAATGGAGTTGAACCGGACGCAGGGCGCGCGGCTGAAGATCGATCGCGAATTCGCGCTCGCCTCGGCGTCATTGCGGCAAGCCCTGCAGGACATGCCGGAACTGGCGGAAATTTCCAAGCACATCATGTTTGAGGAAACCACGCAGGGCCTCAATCTGGAAATCGTCGATCAGGATGGCCGCTCGATGTTCGCCGATGGCTCCAGGGAACCCTATGAGCGAACGCGCCGCCTGATCCAGAAGCTGGCGATACCGCTGCGGGCGACGCCGTTGCGCATATCGATCATCGGTCACACCGCGGCAGGCTTCGTGCCGACCCAAAGCGATTACGGCGCGTTCGATCTTTCCGCGGATCGGGCCAACGCGGTGCGTCAGATTCTCGAGCGCGAAGGGTTGCCGCCAGCCCATATTTTCGCGGTTTCGGGAAAGGCCGACACCCAGCCGCTGTTTCCCGACGATCCCTCCTTGTCGGCCAACCGGCGTGTCACCATCACGCTGATGAAGGAAGATCCGCCGTTGCCGCCGGACCTGAAGCCGTAGTTCCCCAACGCTACTATAATACCGCATTTGGAGCGGTGAAATCGATCAACGCGGCCGACCTGACAAGCCGGAGCTTTATGCGTTTTTGCATGGCGCCGACCCAAAATAAAGCTAGGCTCAGCCCCAAGCGCAGGACTATATGCCGCCCCGCTTTGCTATTGTGCAGTGAAGCATTTTGAGGCCCTCAGCCCCATGACCACTGATGTTGTAGCTCCCGCCACGGAAACGCCGGCGGCCGTTGGGCATGGCGAAGCCCATTCCACCGCCGGCTTCAAGGCGCTGCTGATCGGCAGCATCGGTGTCGTCTATGGCGACATCGGCACCAGTCCCCTGTATGCGCTGCGCGAAGCCGTCGTCGCCGCCAGCGCCGGCGGCGCCGTCAATCCGCAGGCGGTGCTTGGCGTGGTGTCGCTGATCCTGTGGGCGCTGATCATCGTGGTGACACTGAAATATGTGCTGATCCTGCTGCGTGCGGATAACCACGGCGAGGGTGGCACGCTGGCGCTGATGGCGCTTGCGCAACGCGCGGTCACGCACGGCGCCAGCACCATCGTGCTGCTCGGGATTATCAGCGGTGCGCTGTTTTATGGCGACGCGGTGATCACGCCGGCGCTCTCCGTGCTCTCGGCCATTGAAGGCATCAAGCTCGTCACCGCGGCGCTCGATCCCTATGTCGTGCCGCTCACCGTGATCATTCTGGTTTTCCTGTTCGCCGCGCAATCGCGCGGCACGGCGCGGGTTGCCGCCTTCTTCGGGCCGGTGATGTGCGTCTGGTTCGGTGTGATCGCGATCGCGTCAATTGCCCCGATCATGCGCCAGCCCGAAGTGCTTTTCGCATTGAATCCGCTCCACGCCGTCTCGTTCATGCTCCATCACGGCATCATTGGGTTTGTCACGCTAGGCGCGGTGTTCCTCGCGGTTACCGGCGCCGAGGCGCTTTATGCCGACCTCGGGCATTTCGGCAAAAAGCCGATCCAGGCCGCCTGGCTTTTCATTGTATTGCCGTCGCTGGCGCTGAACTATCTGGGGCAGGGCGCGCTTGTGATGGCCGATCCCAAGGCGCTCGAAAATCCGTTCTTCCTGATGTTTCCGGACTGGGCCTTGATCCCGATGGTCGGTCTTGCGACGGCCGCGACCGTGATCGCGAGCCAGGCCGTGATCACCGGCGCCTATTCGCTCACGCGTCAGGCCATTCAGCTCGGATTGTTGCCGCGGTTTGAAATCCGCCACACATCGGAAGCCCATTCCGGCCAGATCTATATCCCGCGCATCAACAGGCTGCTGTTCATCGCCGTGATGCTGCTGGTGCTGATGTTCCGTTCATCAAGCGCGCTGGCGTCGGCTTATGGCATTTCCGTCACCGGGACCATGGTGGTCACGGCGATGATGGGCTTTGTCGTGATCTGGCGAGTATGGGGATGGTCGCCATTTGCGGCCGCTGCACTGATTGCACCATTTTTGTTCCTCGATCTCACTTTCCTCGCGGCGAATCTTCTAAAAGTGCTCGAGGGCGGCTGGGTGCCGCTGGCGCTGGGCTCGGTCGTGATGCTGTTGATGTACACTTGGCGGCGCGGCTCCAGGCTGTTGTTCGAGAAATCGCGCAAGCTGGAATTCCCGCTGGCCGACCTCGTGACGATGCTGGAGAAGCGGCCGCCGCAGCGGGTCTCCGGTACCGCCGTATTCCTGACCAGCGATCCCGTCAGCGCCCCGACCGCCTTGCTGCACAGCCTCAAGCACTACAAGGTGCTGCACGAGAAGAATGTCATCCTCACCATCGAAATCGCGCCGACGCCGCGGGTCGACCTGTCCGAGCGGGTCAGGCTGGAACAGATCAGCGCCACCTTCTCCAAGGTGACGCTGCGGTTTGGCTTCATGGAATCGCCCAACGTGCCGAAGGCGCTGGCGATCGCGCGCAAACTGGGCTGGCAATTCGATATCATGTCGACGTCGTTCTTCCTGTCGCGGCGCGCGCTGAAACCGGCCGCGCATTCCGGCATGCCGCGCTGGCAGGATCATCTTTTCATCTGGCTCAGCCGCACCGCCAACGACGCCACCGACTATTTTCAGATTCCGAGCGGACGGGTGGTCGAGGTGGGAACCCAGGTTACCGTCTAAAGCTTGCGGTGCCGATCAAACCCTGTTCCGGCGCTTGATTTTCGCCGCGCAAGGGGCGAGGTTGGCGCGCACGCTATCAAGCTATCAGCGATCGTTTGGGAGGAATTCGCGTGGCGGACCAGGTTTTCGATTTGACGCCGGAAGAAGTCTCGAAGGGCATGGCCGAGGGCCGCTATCTCCTCGTCGACGTCCGCGAGCCGAACGAGGTTGCCGTGGAAACCTATCCGGGCGCGGTCGTGGTCCCGCTCTCGACGTTCGACCCCGAGGGGATTCCGGATCCGCAAGATAAGCAGGTGGTGTTTGCCTGCCGTTCCGGAAAACGATCGGTGACGGCGTCGCTCGCCGCCCAGGCCGCGGGTCTCGCCTACGACAAGCACCTCGCTGGTGGCATGCTGGCCTGGAAGGCTGCGGGACTGCCGACCAAGGTGGGCGGCTGATCCTCTCATGACCTCCATGAACAAGGTCTTCGCGGATCTTCCCGTGACCATTTTCGAGGCGATGTCGCAGCTCGCGCGCGACAACAACGCCATCAATCTCGGCCAGGGTTTTCCCGACGATCCCGGACCGGAAGACATTCGCCGCGCCGCGGCCGATGCGGTGATGAACGGCTACAATCAATACCCCTCGATGATGGGCCTTCCGGAGTTGCGGCAGGCGATTGCGGCCCATTACGGCCGCTGGCATGGCCTTTCCCTCGATCCCATGACCGAGGTGATGGTGACATCAGGCGGCACCGAAGCGCTGACCAGCGCGATCCTGGCCGTGGTCGAGCCCGGCGACGAGGTTGTGGCGTTCCAGCCGGTCTACGACTCTTATTTGCCGATCATTCGCCAGGCCGGCGGCATCCCGCGCCTGGTGCGTCTCGAACCGCCGCATTGGCGATTGACGGAAGAGGCGCTGCGGGGCGTCTTCAACCACAAGACCAAGGCGGTGCTTTTCAACAATCCGCTCAATCCCGCAGCCGTGGTCTATCCGCGCGAGGACCTCGAATTATTGGCGCGATTCTGCCAGGAGTTTGACACGGTCGCGATCTGCGACGAGGTCTGGGAGCACGTGGTGTTCGATGGCCGCGAGCATATTCCGCTGATCACTATTCCCGGCATGCGCGATCGCACCATCAAGGTCGGCTCCGCCGGCAAAATTTTCTCGCTGACCGGCTGGAAGATCGGCTTCGTCTGCGCCGCGCCGCCGCTGCTGCGGGTAGCTGCGAAGGTGCACCAGTTTCTGACCTTCACCACGGCGCCCAACCTGCAGGCGGCGGTAGCCTACGGGCTCGGCAAGCCGGATGATTATTTTTTCCAGATGCGCAAGGATCTGGCGCGGAGCCGCGATCGTCTGACCGAAGGACTGGAGCGGATCGGCTTTCCCGTGCTTCGCGCGCAGGGCACTTACTTCCTCACCGTCGATCTTTCCCCGCTCGGCCTCAACGAAACCGACGAGGCGTTTTGTAAGCGCATCGTGACCGACTACAAGGTTGCGGCTATCCCGGTGTCGGCTTTCTACGAAAAGGACGCGGTGACGTCGGTGGTGCGGTTTTGCTTTGCCAAGAAAGATGCCACGCTCGACACCGCGCTCGAGCGTTTGTCCGACGCGGTGCACCGCCGGTAGGAAACAGCAAAATGATGCGCGGCTTGGCGAGCCCTCAAGTCCGGTTTGTCGCGGCGATGGCTGCCATCCTCGCGATGCCGTCGCCGCCGGCACGAGCAGGAGAGCGTACCGTCAATTTCTACAACTGGTCAAACTACGTGGCGCCGGGGGTACTCGAGGATTTTACCAGGGAGACCGGTATCAAGGTCGTCTACGATACGTTCGACGCCAACGAGACGCTGGAGACGCGGCTGCTGGCGGGAAAATCCGGCTACGACGTCGTCGTGCCGACCGCTTATTTCCTGCAGCGCCAGATCACCGCGCATGTGTTCCAAAGACTCGACAAGTCAAGACTGCCGAACCTCGCCAACGCCTGGCCGGTGGTGACAAAGCAGCTCGCGGTCTATGACCCCGGCAATCAATACGCCGCCAATTACATGTGGGGCACCACCGGCATTGGCTACAACGTCAAGGCGGTGCAAAAAATCCTCGGGCCCGACGCCAAGATCGACAGTTGGGACATCATCTTCAAGCCGGAAAATCTCGCCAAATTTAAAGATTGCGGCATCCACATGCTGGATTCCGCCGATGACATCTTTCCCGCCGCGCTCGGCTATCTCGGGCTCGATCCGAATTCGACCAAACAGGCCGATCTCGAAAAGGCCGCCGATCTCGTCAGCAAGATCAGGCCCTATGTCCGCAAGTTTCACTCATCGGAATATCTGAGCGCGTTGGCGACAGGTGAGATCTGCCTTGTGGTGGGTTGGTCGGGCGACATCATGCAGGCGCGAAGCCGTGCGGCTGAGGCCAAGAGCGATGTCGAGATCGGCTATGCCATCCCGAAAGAGGGCGCGCAGATGTTTTTTGACAATCTCGCGATTCCCACCGATGCCAACAACGTCACTGAAGCCTATGAGCTGATCAATTATCTCTACCGGCCCGAAATTGCCGCCAAGAACTCGAATTTTCTGTCCTACGCCAACGGTAATCTGGCGAGCCGGAAATTGGTCGATCCGAAAATTCTCAATGACAAGAACATCTATCCGGACGAGGCCACGCTGCAAAAGCTGTTCGTCATCACCGCGCGGGATCCCGCGACGCAGCGCATCATCAACCGGCTCTGGACCAAGGTGAAGACGGGCAGATAGGCTACCGCCAGCGGCGGTGCAGCCACAGCCACTGGTCGGGATATTCGCGGATCCAGCCCTCGACCACCGATGTGATCGCCTGCGTCGTGCCGGCAACGTCGATCTGGCCTGCGGCGTCGCGCACCGGCTTGACCTCCTCGGAAAGTTCGGCGCGGAAG
>DATBYN010000330.1:0-8067 GCA_036513695.1 Bradyrhizobium sp.
CCTTCCGTTACGCCTTGTCAGGCTTCTTGCGCACAAGGCTGATCGAAGCTATGGGAACGGCATCGGAGCGTGGCGCAGCCCGGTTAGCGCACTAGTCTGGGAGACTAGGGGTCGGAGGTTCAAATCCTCTCGCTCCGACCAATACCATCACTATTTTGGGCAGCTTTTGGACCGGGAGCCGGCTTCAGGGGGTTCCGCCCGGCGTGGCGGCTAGCCGTCCTTGAGCGCAGAATCGAGCAATTGCCGGCAGGCAATGAGGTCCTGCAACACGCCCTTGAGACGCGCGACGTCGACCGGGCGCGCCCCGCTGCCCGCGATCGGGCCATTGTCGAAGGCCGGGATGGCGTCCTCGTCGCCCTCGGCGCGGCGAAAATCCGTGGCTTCGTTGCCGCCCTCATAATCGTCGTCGTCGAGGTCGATGCCGGATACGGAGTCGTCGTCATGCTCAAGGAGGCTCTGCCCGACCACCTCTTCGATCGCGCCGAAGGCTGCGACCGCCGTCGCATCCGCCAGGCGCTGGACCGAGCCGATGCCATGCTCCTTCAAAATGCGCTGCACGCCGCGGATGGTGTAGCCCTCGCCGTACAACAGGCGCCGGATCCCTCTGAGCAGATCGACATCGTCGGGGCGGTAGTAGCGGCGGCCGCCGCTGCGCTTCATCGGCTTGATCTGGGTGAACCGCGTCTCCCAAAACCGCAATACGTGCTGGGGAATATCGAGATCGTCAGCGACCTCGCTGATGGTTCGGAACGCATCCGGCGCCTTGTCCAAATGCCTAGCTCCTCCTGCCGCCCGCTCGCCCTGGTTGAAAACTAGTCGGCCTTGCTTTCGCCATTGCCCGGACTATGGCCGTTGATCCGCTGCTTCAGGATCGCCGACGGCTTGAACACCATCACGCGACGCGGAGAAATCGGCACCTCGGTGCCGGTCTTCGGATTACGGCCGATACGCTGGCCTTTCTTGCGCACCATGAACGAGCCGAACGACGACAGTTTCACCGTCTCACCCTTCTCCAGGCAATCGGTGATCTCCTTCAGCACCAGTTCCACGAAAGCTGATGATTCCGTGCGCGAGAGCCCGACCTTCTGATAGACGGCTTCGCATAGATCGACGCGTGTGACAGTCTTTCCGGTTCCGGTCATCGCCTTGCCCCGCACTCTCGGCGAACAATATCTATCTGAAATTATGAGCTTAATATACGGCGGTCAACAGCGCTCATCAATGCAATAGCATGAAAGAAGTCAATAAAGTACAAAGACTTTTTAACGTGGCACTTACCAGCGCAGCAGCGCCGATCCCCAGGTAAAGCCGCCGCCCATCGCCTCCAGCAGCACCAGATCGCCCCTCTTCACGCGCCCGTCCTTGACCGCAACCGTCAGCGCCAGCGGTATCGAGGCCGCCGAGGTATTGCCGTGCAGATCCACCGTCAGCACCACCTTCTGCGGCGCAATATGCAGCTTGTGCGCCGAAGCGTCGATGATTCGCTTGTTGGCCTGGTGTGGAACGAACCAGTCGATATCCGCAGCGCTGGTGCCGGTCGCTTCAAACGCATCCACGATCACGTCGGTGATCATGCCGACGGCGTGCTTGAAGACTTCGCGGCCTTCCATGCGGAGATAGCCTACAGTCTGGGTCGAGGACGGACCGCCATCGACGTATAGTTTCGACTTGTGGCGGCCATCGGAGCGCAGATGCGTCGTCAGGACGCCGCGGTCCGTGCGTTTGCCCGGCTGCGGCTGCGCCTCGAGCAAGATGGCGCCGGCACCATCGCCGAACAGCACGCAGGTTCCCCGGTCGTTCCAGTCGAGGATCCGCGAAAACGTCTCGGCGCCGATCACCAGCGCGCGCTTGAACGCGCCGGTGCGGAGAAAATTATCAGCGGTGGCGAGCGCGAACACAAATCCCGAGCAAACCGCCTGCAGGTCGAAGGCCGCTCCATGATGGATGCCGAGCGCGTCCTGGACCGCGACCGCGGTCGCGGGGAAGGTGTTGTCCGGCGTCGAGGTCGCCAGCACGATCAGGTCGATCGATTGCGCGTCGATCCCGGCATCGGCAAGGGCTGCGCGCGCCGCATGGATCGCCAAATGCGAGGTGAACTCGCCTTCGGCGGCGATGTGGCGCTGCTTGATGCCGGTGCGCTGCACGATCCACTCGTCAGAGGTATCTATCCGCACTGCCAGTTCGGCATTGGTCAGGATCTGCCGCGGCAGATAGGAGCCACAGCCGAGCACGACCGAGCGAGTTGCAGTCACGTGACAGCCTCCTGCGCGGTCGGCACTGACGCGAGTGCGCTACCGTCGCGGTTGAGCATTTGATTGATCTTGTTGAGGAGATCGTAGTGGACCATCTCATAGCCAACATCGACCGCATACGCAAAGCCTTCGGCGTCGGTTCCACCATGGCTCTTGACCACGATGCCTTTCAGTCCGAGCAGCACGCCGCCATTGGACTTGTTCGGATCGAGCTTGTCGCGCAACGCCTTGAACGCCTTTTTGGCGAACAGGTAACCGATTCTGGCACGCCAGGTTCGTGACAGCTCCGCGCGGAGAAAATCGTTGATCTGGCGGGCCGTGCCCTCGGTCGCTTTCAGGGCAATATTGCCGCTGAAGCCCTCGGCAACAATGACGTCGGCGGCGCCCTTGCCGATACCGTCGGCTTCGACGAAGCCGATATATTCGAGCTGCGGAAGGTTCATCGCCCGCAGCAATTCCGCAGCCTCGCGAATCTCCTCTCGGCCCTTGATCTCCTCGACGCCGATGTTGAGCAGGCCGACCGTCGGCCGTTCGAGATCGAACAAGACGCTTGCCATCGCGCTGCCCATCACGGCGAGCTCCATCAGATGATGCGCATCGCCGCCGATGGTGGCGCCGAGATCGAGCACGACCGAATCGCCGCGCATGGTCGGCCAGACCGCGGCGATCGCCGGGCGGTCGATGCCGGGCAGCGTGCGCAGGCAGAACCGCGCCATCGCCATCAGCGCGCCGCTGTTGCCGGCGGAAACCGCGACATCGGCCTCGCCCTTCTTGACGGCGTCGATCGCCAGCCACATCGACGAGGTCCTGCGGCCGCGGCGCAGCGCCTGGCTCGGCTTGTCGTGATTGCTGACGGCGACGTCGGTATGGACGACGCGCGAGACCCTCTGCATCGCCGGATGCTTGGCTAGTTGCGGCTCGATCAGCGCGCTATCACCGAACAGCAGGAATTCGCTGTCGGGATGCCGGGTCAATGAAATCGCGGCGCCGGGAATGACGACCGATGCGCCGACATCGCCACCCATGGCGTCAAGCGCGATTCGAACCTTTTGAGGCATGAACGTCCCGGAAACCTGATCTCTTGCGGTCTTGAAGCGCCTTAAGCCGCGGGCTTTTGAAATCGCCATGGATGGCGACGGCGAGGCGCAACGCTGCACCCCGGCCGGGCCGCGACAATACCGTGTCCCAGCCCCGAAACAACCTCTTGACCGCCCTCTTTTGGCGGTCGAGCCAGAGCGACGCGGAATCGGCCTCAGTCGATAAAGTTAGTTGGTTCAACGTATTAGACCAGATTGTTGATGCAAACCAGCATCAAACTCAGCCGGAATGCGAGTTCGGAGCCCGAGTCCCCGCGGTTTGACGCGCGCTTAGCGCTTCCCGGGCTTCTTCGGACCCGGCGGCTTTGCATCATCCTGCAACGCTTTGAGCGCGGCAAAAGGGTGATCTTCGGGATCGTCAGCCACGACCGGCGGCTCGAAAACAGCATCCGGCTTGCGCGGATAGGGATCGATCCCGAGCAACAAAGCATCGGTTGCGAGCCGACCAAGATCGATGACGCCATTGACGATCGGCTCCGGCGGATCCGGGATCGCCTGCTCGCTCTCGGCCGCGTCGTCGACCAGATCGGATAGTTGAGGAATTTGCTCGGGCGGCGCAAAGATCAGATCGACCTCCTCATGGATGTCGTTTTCGATCGGGTCGAGCGTCACCACGCAGGTCTGCCCGACCCGCGCCCGAACGTGGCCGGCGACATGGAAACGGCCTCCGCTCTTGGGCATCACGTCAAGCGAAGCGCTCGCCGAAAGAATCTCGCGCAAACCCGCGACGACGGCCATGGCCTCGCGCACGGCCTGATTAGCTTTGATGTCGCGATGCAGCCCGGTTTCCGGAATTTGCGCCACCGTAAGGGGAACGGTCCAGGGATCGGCTTTGTCTGTCATGTTGCTCATTCGGCTTATTGCGCAACGCCGACGCGTGCCGGCGAGGCAAACCTCCACGATCCGCTCTGCATCGCCGCATCGCTCACAGCTTCGAGGGCCGCGATGGCCGCCTCGGTGTAGAACGCCAGCCGCCGGGCGTTTTCGAGCTGCTGGCCATTCAAGATATTCTTGCAGAGCGCCTGCGCCAGCGGCTCACGGCCCTGGGCCAAAGCGAGATCATAGGCGGCCGTGCGGCCATAAAACGCCTCCCCGAAGGCCTGCATGCGTTTGGGCACCGTGAGGTCGCCGACGCCCATTTCGCGCAAATTGCCGTCCATATCGTCGCAGAAGCGGTCGAACAGAGCCTGGGAGAACGCCCCACCGCCCTCCATCGCCCTCATGCGGCGCAAAACCATCCACAAATGCAACACCAGCAGATCAAAACGGCCGTTGACCGTATCCGGCACGCCCAAGTCCCGGTAAAACAACGGTTCTCGCGCTTGCGTCACGATCATGCCATAGATGGCCTCGATGCTGCCCAGCGGTGTCCGGGGTTTCCTGAAGTGATTGAACGGCCAAAGCATTGTGGGTTCCACAGGCGAGCCTCCGGGCTCGCCGATATTGCAATTGAACATGCTGCCCGGTACGTCAACGCCTCGCGCGATGCAAGGGGACGGGACCAGTTCCAGACATGACCGAGACGAGCAAGACAAGCCCACGACCGCGCTCGCGGCGCGGCCTGACGGCGGGCTGGCATGGCCTGCGCGCCGCCGCTGCGATCGCTTTGGTATGTGGGGCGCTGGGCGGCTGCACCGGCGAGCAGTTCCAGAAGGGCTACATTTTGCCCCCCGGCGCGCTCGAGCAAATCCCGATCGGCGCCAGCCAGGATCAGGTGCTGATCGTGATGGGCACGCCATCAACGGTCGCCACCCTCAACGGTGAAGTGTTCTACTACATCTCGCAGCGCTCCGAGCGCCCGGTCGCGTTCATGAACGAGAGGGTCGTCGACCAGCGGGTGATCGCGATCTATTTCGACAAGAACCGCCAGGTGAAGCGGCTCGCCAACTACGGTTTGCAGGACGGCAAGATCTTCGACTTCATCAGCCGCACCACGCCGACCTCGGGCCAGGAACTCAGCTACCTGACGCCGCTGTTCAAGCTGCTCAGTTTCAACTAGTCGCGATCGCGCAGGATAAGCTCGTCCTGAGACGCGCGCCTCTTCGCGCGTCTCAGAGGATGAGCCTATCCGACCAATGCTTCGGACGCCGCGCAAGAAGGCGCGGCTCACCAAGAAAGGACAGGTTTCGGACGCCAAAAGAAGAACCCGACGGCTTTGTTGCGCCCTCGTCGCGATCTGCGGCCTGACTTCACCCGGTGGTAATCTGATCAATCGGACTGATCTCACCGACAAAGCGCAGCAGATCGCTCATCAAGAATGTTCCGGGCGTGTTCGCTGGCAGCGTCGGCGTCCACTTCGGATCGACTCCCAAATAGGAGGTGACATCCCCCGCGACGAGGCCGACGAAAACTTCCGCCACGATACGCGCGCCAACCGGTCCGAGGCGCTGGGATCCTCCTTTCAGCTGGGCTTCCTTCAAAATGTAATACCAGAGCGGAGTGGCCTTATCTAACCCCTGTGCCTTGGCAACTGCGCCATCGGTGCCGCTTGCGATTTCTTCGGGCGTGAGAACCGGGAGTCTCATAAAGGTCGCGACATCTTGTCCCGATGGCAGGCCTAGCATCACCCCGCGCCTGAGATTGCGGAACGGGAGGCTGCCGCCGCCGCCCGGCAGATCATGAAGCTGCGGGACCACGAAGGGGTCGATCTTGCGCGTGCGATTGAAGTGGAAATTCGGCGTGGGTGGGATCGGCGGATTGAATTCGTGAAAGCGACTCCAGTCGATGATCCAGTTGCTCGGCAGCGTTTCCGCGTTCGGAGGCAATCCGGGCGTATTTGGTGTTGTCGCAGCGATTCCACCGAGGATAATTCCGGAAAGACCCGAGAAGGCGAACTCCAGCCCTAGGCGCGCGGGAACCACGCCGCCGACGGTGAAGACGTGATTGTGGCTATAGGCTTCGCGCACCATGCTGTGGCCGAGCCTGTAAGCCGCTGCCGAGAACTCGACCGGCATGTATGGCACCTTGTGGAACCGGTAGAACTTCCGCCCCTCGTGCAGGATCTTGGCGACGATCCCGGTTTCGGTGATCCGCTCGACCCAATCGTGCAGCACCATCCATTGGTAATGCCAGGTAACCTGTTTGCGGGCCTCGGCGAAGAGCTGGCCCGGTGCCGGCGGATTGGGGCCGGAGGCAAGCCTGTCGACGACCTTGTTGTGGAATTTGAGGAAAGCGAGCTGCGTCTGCGCAACGAGCAGGTTCTCGTCGTTGCGATGGTCGCCGATCAGGGCGCGGCCCTCGGGGCTGCGCGGCAGGTCGTTCGGAAACACCCCCCGCGACCTGGGACGTCGTGCCGGTCTTGCCGATGAGCAATTTCGGTCCCGGCTGCGTGATGTTGGCCGGATCGCGCGCGTAAAGCTGCGGGCTGCCGTCGGGTCCAAGGCCATAGACATTGTCGAGATCAAGCCGGGGCGTGCGAAAATTTGTTGTGGCGAGTGGATCTTCCTGTTTCTCGGCGATGGAAGTGAGATCGAGCGTAATATCATGATCGACAAACTGTCCGAGATAGGTGAACCCGGACGGTATGTTGCTGTCACCGCCGGGATCTGATGGGTTGGCATCCTTCATCGCGTCGACAAGAGCCTGCAATTGCGCATCGCTTGCTGTAAGCGGAGGCAGATTCGGAAACATCCGTCCAAACAAGCCCGGATCAACATTACCGGACAAACTGTCGAGGAACTGTCTCGTCGGTTGCCGGCCAGCTCTGCCATGCCTCGGATCGGTGTTTGCAGCTTGGGTCATTGTACCCTCCAATCAATAGGTTTGAAATTCAGCTTCGACAGCGTATCACTTAAAGGTAATGTTACATGGTAATAAAATCTTGAGTTGAACACAATCATTAGTTGAATTGTCGCGTGCGACACAAAGTTGCTGGCGTCGCGCAAATACAAAAAGCCCCGCGGCTCACACCGCAGGGCTTTTGTTTCGGACTCGAAATGCGCCGCTCAGTGCGCGAGGATTGCCAGCAGCAATAGCGCGACGATGTTGGTGATCTTGATCATCGGGTTGACCGCGGGACCGGCCGTGTCCTTGTAGGGATCGCCGACGGTGTCGCCGGTCACCGCGGCCTTGTGGGCTTCCGAACCCTTGCCGCCGAAATGACCGTCCTCGATGTACTTCTTGGCGTTGTCCCAGGCGCCGCCGCCCGAGGTCATGGAGATCGCGACGAACAAACCAGTCACGATGACCCCTAACAGCATCGCGCCGACGGCCGAGAACGCCGCCGACTTGCCGGCCGCGCCGCCACCGGCGATGATGTAGATCGCGAAGTAGACGAAGATCGGCGACAGCACCGGCAAAAGCGACGGAATGATCATCTCCTTGATCGCCGCCTTGGTCAGAAGATCGACCGCCTTGCCGTAATCGGGCTTGTCGGTGCCCTGCATGATGCCGGGTTTTTCGCGGAACTGACGCCGCACTTCTTCGACGATCGCGCCGGCCGCGCGGCCGACCGCCGTCATGCCCATGGCGCCGAACAGATACGACAAGAGGCCGCCGAACAGGAGGCCGACCACGACGTAAGGGTTGTTCAGCGAGAAGTCGGGCACCACGCCCTGGAAGTAGGGAAACTTCGTGGCATTGGCGATGAAGTATTTGAGATCCTCATTATAGGCCGCAAACAGCACCAGCGCGCCGAGACCGGCCGAGCCGATCGCGTAGCCTTTTGTCACGGCCTTGGTGGTGTTGCCGACGGCGTCGAGCGCGTCGGTGGCCTTGCG
>DATBYN010000331.1:0-4067 GCA_036513695.1 Bradyrhizobium sp.
CGCCGCCACCGCGTTGCGCAGCATTTCACCGGTCGAGAGCTGGATGATGCCGTGGCGCTGAACCAGCCGCTGGGCCTGGGTTCCCTTGCCGGACCCTGGCGGTCCGAGAAGAATCAGTCTCATCCTTGTTCGCCCCCCGGCTCGGTGAGCGACCCGCCGCGCACCTGCTCTTTCAAAATCAACACCCAGCGCCAACCACAATCAGCGCCGAGCGCAGATAGCGAAAGCGATGCAACGCGTCGAGAGCTCCGTTCTTGATCTGAATCAGAACCGAGGCTCCAAATCCTTGTTTTACGCGTTTTCTTCTCGAAAACGCTTTGGCGTCAGCGGCGACGCCCCCGCAACTTCGACTTCCTGATCAGCCCCTCATATTGATGGGCGAGCAGATAGCCCTGAACCTGCGCCACTGTGTCCATGGTCACGCTGACCACGATCAGAAGCGAGGTCCCGCCAAAGTAGAACGGCACCGCGGCGTAAGAAATAAGAATTTCGGGGATCAGGCAGACAATCGCCAGATAAATCGCGCCGAGCACCGTGATCCGCGACAGCACGTAATCGATGTATTCGGCGGTGCGTTCGCCGGGACGGATGCCCGGGATGAAGCCGCCATGCTTCTTGAGATTGTCGGCGGTCTCGGTCGGGTTGAACACGATCGCGGTATAGAAAAACGCGAAAAACACGATCAGCGCCAGATAGAGGATCAGGAACAGCGGCCGGCCGTGGCCGAGCTGGGTGGTGATCCATTGAAACCATTCCGGACCCCGGCCGGCGTTGAAATTCGCAACCGTGGTCGGCAACAGCAGAAGCGAGGACGCGAAGATCGGGGGAATCACGCCCGAAGTGTTCAGTTTCAGCGGCAGATGCGAGGACTGGCCCTCGAACATCTTGTTGCCGACCTGGCGCTTCGGGTACTGGATCAGAAGCCGCCGCTGCGCCCGCTCCATGAACACGATGAAGGCGATCACCGCCACCGCCATGATGATCACGATCAGGATCAGCCCGGTGGACAGCGCGCCCTGGCGGCCGAGTTCCAGCATGTTGGCGAGCGCCGAGGGCAGCTCGGCGACGATGCCGGAGAGAATGATCAGCGAAATGCCATTGCCGATGCCCCGCGAGGTGATCTGCTCACCCAGCCACATCAGGAACATGGTGCCGCCGGTCAGCGTGATCGCGGTCGACAGACGGAAGAACATGCCGGGGTCGCTGACGACATTGCCGGCGCCCTCGAGCCCCACCGCGATGCCGTAGGACTGGAACGCGGCTAACAATACCGTGAGATAGCGGGTGTACTGGTTCAGCGTCTTGCGGCCGGCCTCGCCCTCTTTCTTCAGGGCTTCGAGCTGCGACGACACCGTGGTCAGGAGCTGAATGATGATGGAAGCCGAGATATACGGCATGATGTTCAGCGCAAAGATCGCCATGCGGTGAATGCCGCCGCCGGCGAACATGTTGAACATGCCCAAAATGCCACCAGCCTGCGACTTGAAGACCTGCTCCCAGATATTGGGATCGATGCCGGGCAGCGGAATGTAGGTGCCGAGCCGGTAAACCAAGAGCGCACCCAGCGTGAACCAGATCCGCTTCTTTAGTTCGTCGGCCTTGGCGAGCGCGCCAAAATTGAGGTTTGCCGCCAGTTGTTCCGCTGCTGAGACCATGTTTGGCTTTCTCCCGCGCGCCGCTTACGCTGTCTTGCCCAAAAGAGGTGGGGTTTTCAGCAGACGCCGGACATTATTTGGTGCTCGGCTTCGATAAGTCCATCGTCCCGTAGTGCAGATTGCCCGATAGCATGCGGGCAATGACGCAGATGTTACGCGGCCTCGCCTTCATCCTTTGCCGGAGCCAGGATTTTCACCGTGCCGCCGGCCTTCTCGACCGCGGCGATGGCGGATTTCGAGGCGCCGTGAACCTCGACATTCAGTTTTGCCTTGAGCTCGCCACGGCCGAGCAGCCGCACGCCGGCCTTGGCGCGGCGCAGCACGCGGGACTTCACCAGCGATTCGGCGTTGATGATAGCCGAGGCGTCGAGCAGCTTGGCGTCGATCGCCTGCTGGATGCGGTCCAGGTTGACCTCGGCGAATTCGACCCGGAAGATGTTGTTGAAGCCGCGCTTGGGCAGGCGCCGGTGGATCGGCATCTGGCCGCCCTCGAAGCCCTTGATGCGCACGCCGGAGCGCGCGGTCTGGCCCTTGCCGCCGCGGCCGGCCTGCTTGCCCTTGCCGGAGCCAATGCCACGGCCGACCCGCATGCGCTTCTTGCGCGAGCCGGCATTGTCGGCGATATCGCTGAGCTTCATCGTTGCCTTCCTTTATCCTTGGCGCATGATCGCAACCGAAAGCGGCCTTCCGTTTTCGGGATCATGCTCCCTTTATTTCTCGTCGACGATGCGGACGAGATGCTGAACTTTTGCGATCATGCCGCGAATCGCAGGCGTATCCTGCAGCTCGGTGACCCGCCCGATCTTGTTGAGCTTCAGGCCGATCAGCGTCTCGCGCTGCGAGTGGTGGCGGCGGATCGCGCTGTGGGTCTGCTCGACCTTGATCATCTTTGCGGCCTTGGCCATCGTCATAACTCCGAAAAGCGCCTTGAGCGCGTATTGTTATTCCGCGACCACTTCGGCGTCGCCGCCGACCCGGCGCGCCTGCAGCGTCGACACCTTGATGTTGCGGCGCGCCGCAACCGAGCGCGGCGAATCCTGATGCTTCAGCGCATCGAAAGTAGCGCGAACCATGTTGTAGGGGTTCGACGAACCGATCGACTTCGCCACCACGTCCTGGATGCCGAGCGTCTCGAACACCGCGCGCATCGGGCCACCGGCGATGATGCCGGTACCCGCCGGCGCCGCACGCAGGTAGACCCGGCCCGCGCCATGACGGCCGGCGATATCGTGATGCAGCGTGCGGCCTTCGCGCAGCGCGACGCGGGTCAGATTGCGCTTCGCAGACTCCGTCGCCTTGCGGATCGCCTCGGGCACTTCGCGCGCCTTGCCATGGCCGAAGCCGACACGCCCCTTCTGGTCGCCGATCACGACCAGCGCCGCAAAGCCGAAGCGCTTGCCGCCCTTGACGACCTTCGCCACACGGTTGATGTGGACGAGCTTGTCGACGAACTCGCTGTCGCGTTCTTCCCGGCCGCCCCTGTGGCCGCCACCGCGTTCGCGTTCACCTGCCATGGTGTTTTCCGATCCTTAAAAGACTTGCCTCGAGAGGCCCTGTTCAATCCGTTTTAGAAGCTCAACCCGCTCTCGCGCGCGGCATCCGCGAGCGCCTTGACGCGGCCGTGATAGAGATAGCCGCCGCGGTCGAACACCACTTCGGTGACGCCGTTCTTCACCGCACGCTCCGCGAGCAGCTTGCCGACGGCCTTCGCCGCGGCGATGTTGGCACCGGTGTTGCCGGCCTCGCGCATCGCCTTCTCCAGCGACGACGCCGACGCCAGCGTCTCGCCCCTGAGGTCGTCGATGACCTGGGCGTAGATGTGTTTCGACGAGCGGAACACCGACAGCCGCGGGCGGCCGCTGGCGGTGCGGCGCAACGACAGCCTCACGCGTTGCTTGCGCCGGGCATTCGTAATCTTCAATCTCGACATGACCGGCTCCGTTACTTCTTCTTGCCTTCCTTGCGGAAGATAAATTCGTCGGCGTATTTCACGCCCTTGCCCTTGTAAGGCTCCGGCGGACGGTAGCTGCGGATCTCGGCGGCGACCTGGCCGACGCGCTGGCTGTCGCTGCCGGTGATGGTGATTTCGGTCGGCTTCGGTACCGTGATCGCGATGCCTTCCGGGATCGCATAGACGACGTCGTGGCTGTAGCCGAGCGCGAGCTGCAGGTTCTTGCCCTGCAGGGCGGCGCGGTAGCCGACGCCGGTGATCTCGAGCTTCTTCTCGAAACCCTTGGTGACGCCGGCAACGAGGTTTGCGACCTGCGCGCGCGCGGTGCCATACATCGCCTGCGCGCGGTTGGTCTTGACGCGCGGTGCCACCTTGATGACGCCGTTCTCGAACTTCACCTCGACGTCGTCATGGACGACGAACTGAAGCTGGCCCTTCGGGCCCTTCATTTTCACGGTCTG
>DATBYN010000332.1:0-10136 GCA_036513695.1 Bradyrhizobium sp.
CGGTTGACCCCTCGTGCCGCAACCTCGGGGTCGGCGCCGCACTGATAAAGCACGCGCTGATCGCCGCCGAAGTGCGCGGCCATCGCGCGGTGATCCTGCTCGGCGACGCCCCCTATTACGGCCGCTTCGGCTTTTCGGCGCGGAAGACCGCCGAATTGTCGCTGCCCGGCCCGTTCGAACGCGATCGCCTGCTCGGCCTTGAGCTATCCGAGGGCGCGCTCGACGGCGCCTGGGGGATGGTGGTGCCGGACGGCCCCTCGCTGCCGAAAATCAAGGCATCGCGTGCCAAGGCGCAGCGCGCCGTGTCGCGCGCCGCCTGACGCCAGCATCATGTCGAAGAGCTTGCCCACCACGCGCGATGCTGCGCCTTCGCGCCTCCGCCGCGCCGTCACCACCGTCCTGATGATCATGCTCGCCGTCATGATCGTCAGGGACATTTTTGCGCGCCGCTGGGGCTCGACCACGGAGGCGCGCCAAGACATCGGCCAACAAGACGTCACCCATGACGTCACACAGCGTTCCCCATGATATGCGAGGGTTGCGCGGTTCCGGGAAAGGCCCGTAAACCGCGCCAAGCCCCTGAGATCAAGCCCCAAGGCGGCGCGCCGCCTGATACCTTTTTTCTTTCTTTCTAGGAGACAAATGATGAGCCCTTCCGATCAGCAGATCCACGCGAAAATTTCCGGCCCCATTGTCATGATCGGCTTCGGCTCGATCGGCAAAGGCACGCTGCCGCTGATCGAACGGCATTTTGCCTATGACAAATCCCGCTTTGTCATCATCGATCCGCATGAGGATGGCGAACTGGCAAAACAGCACGGCGTGCACTTCATCAGGCAGGCGATCACCAGGGATAATTACCGCGAAACCTTGGTGCCGCTGCTGACCGCCGGCGGCGGCCAGGGCTTTTGCGTCAATTTGTCGGTCGACACTTCCTCGGTCGATATCATGACGCTGTGCCGGGAGATCGGCGCGCTCTATATCGACACGGTGGTAGAGCCGTGGCTCGGCTTCTATTTCGACAAGAAGATCGGGACCGAGAAGCGCTCTAATTATGCGCTGCGCGAGACCCTGCTCGCCGCTAAGCACAAGAGCCCGGGCGGGCCGACTGCGGTCTCCACCTGCGGCGCCAATCCGGGCATGGTGTCCTGGTTCGTCAAGCAGGCGCTGCTCGACATCGCCCGCGACACCAATACGCCCTTTAACGAGCCGAACAGCCGCGAAGGCTGGGGCCAGCTCGCCCACAAGCTCGGCGTCAAGGGCATCCATATCGCCGAACGCGACACCCAGCGCTCCAAGCGGCCGAAGCCGATGAACGTGTTCGTCAACACCTGGTCGGTGGAAGGCTTTGTCTCCGAGGGCATGCAGCCGGCCGAGCTCGGCTGGGGCAGCCACGAAAAATGGATGCCGGACAACGGCCGCACCCACCCGGACGGCTGCGGTGCGGCGATCTATCTGGCGCAACCCGGCGCCAACACCCGCGTGCGCTCCTGGTGCCCGACGCCTGGCGCGCAATATGGTTTTCTCGTCACCCACAATGAATCGATCTCGATCGCGGACTATTTTACGGTGCGCGACGGCAGCAAGGTGGTCTATCGCCCGACCTGCCATTACGCCTACCATCCGGCAAACGACGCGGTGCTGTCGCTGCACGAGATGTTCGGCGCCACCGGCAAAATGCAGCCGAAATGGCACATTCTGGACGAGAACGAGATCGAGGACGGCATCGATGAACTCGGCGTGCTGGTCTACGGCCACGCCAAGAACGCCTATTGGTACGGCTCGCAGCTCTCGGTCGACGAAACCAGGCAGCTTGCGCCCTACCAGAACGCCACCGGCATGCAGGTGTCGTCCGCCGTGCTCGCCGGCATGGTGTGGGCGCTGGAAAATCCGACCGCCGGCATCGTCGAGGCCGACGAGCTGGATTTTCATCGTTGCCTCGAAATCCAGCGGCCGTATCTCGGCCCGGTGAAGGGTTTTTATACCGACTGGACGCCGCTCTCGGACCGGCCGGGGCTTTTTCCGGAGGACATCGACGAGAGCGATCCGTGGCAGTTTCGGAACGTGCTGGTACGGTGAGGCGGGTTGGCGCGTCGCATTCAGTCGTCATGCGCGGGCTTGACCCGCGCATCCATCGTTCAAGAGAGATGGATCATTGGGTCAAGCCCGGTGATGACGCGCTGCGCTCCTACTTTGCTTCGTGCAGATACGGCACCAGATCGCGCCTCAAACCCAGCCACACCAACATCTTGGCCACGACAAACATCGGGCCGATCAAGGTGTGGGACAGATCGTCCATGAACGCGGGCTTGCGGCGTTCGAAGAAGGAATGGCCGAGCAGCTGAAAAAACCAGCCAACGACAAAAAGCAGAGCCGCCGTCCACCACATCAGCGGAAGGCCGTGCCGGTCAATCATCGCCGCGGCGATGAAGAGCGGGCACAGCAAGAGCAGCAACGCCGCACCGACCCCAAAATCCAGCAAGATCCAGCCCACGATCGCGGGCAGCGTCAGGATGATGGCAAGCGGGACCTGGTGGTGATCGATCGGGATTCGCCAAGCCTCGAGCGGCAGGATCACCGCCAGGAACAGCATGGGAATGCCGATGAAATGGGTCACGCAATTGTGCGGATCGCGATGATACTGCGCGTAAGCCGCAAGCTGCCGATGAAAAATCTTTTTCATGTCAATCTCCCTTAGTCTCTGCTCGCGGTCCAGGTGCCCGAGCACAGATCGCCATGCCAGGTACCGGAGCCGGAAGCGGCGGAGAGATGTCCGAGGCCGTTGGCCCGCTTGATCCCGCTGCTCATGACCACGTTGATAATGCCGGCGTCTCCGACCCGTCCCGACGCATTGAACATGCCGCCGGCCGAGGCGACTTGCCCGTTCTCGATGGCAATCGGAAAGCTCGCTCCGCTCGGGCAGTTGGGGCGGTTCGACGAGATCTGGACGTTCCAGTGGCCGTCATAGCCCGTGGATGCGAGAGCGGGAGTAGTCGAGATCACCGCCGCGGCAATAAGGACGCGGCCGATCGAAATCACCTTGCTGAAATTTTTCATGTCACCCCTCCAGTTGTTGATGTTCGTGTTGTCGCACGACGGGCATGCCGTGGCCGTGACGAACATCACCAAGTTCGGGGTCTGCGATGGAGCGGTGGTCGTTTGGAGCGAGCGGAGAATGACCTGGATCACACTCCGCCGTCATTACCCGCGAAAGCGGGTAATCCAGTAAACGCTGACATCTTGGGTCTCACGGGCGCCTCGGTGTACTGTATGCCCCGCTGCAGCCTGTCATCGGGCTCGCCGAAGGCGAGACCCGGCGGCGGGGCATGACGACTGGGGACGCGGCGACAGCGACCGTCACTTCTTCATATAATCGAACGCCACCGTCCCCAGCCCGAGCGTCAAATCCGCTTTGAAATGCAGTGCGGAGACGACTTCACGCACCGGCAGTTTGGCCACATCGCAGAGCGCGTGCGGAAACAGGCCGAGCGCGGCGGGGCCGGTCCAGGCCTCCTTCAAGGTGATGTCCTCGAGTGAGAAGCGCACCAATTCGCAGATCCGAGGGGATCCGTCGACATGCGGAATGATTTTCAGGATAAAATTCGGAGCCTTCATGCTCTTGAGCACGGCGTCATGGTCGGCGGGACGGTGCTTGTAGCCCATGGTGGCGGAGGTGCAGAGCACCGAGCCGTAATGCAGCGTGCCCACCAGCACGTCGCTCTCGACTTCAATCTTCGGCCTCGCAAGTTTCTTCGGAAATCCCCAGAGCTCGCGGCCGCCGGCGATCGGCCCTTCGTCGTCCAGATACATCGCATGGGTATAGGCGCCGTCCTCGCCGTTGAGGCGGACCGGGATCACCTGTCCGGTTTCGGTGTAATCTCCGAAGCCCGTCGAGTCGGGCATGCGGATGAATTCATATTTGACGATCGAATCGGTGATTTCCAGCGGCTCCGGCACCACTCTAGCGAGCGCTTCCGGATCGGTGCGATAGGTGATGATAAAATATTCCCGGTTGAAGAAGCGATAGGGGCCGGGCGGAAACGACGGGCTGGTCAGCGGCATCGAATAGGCGGTTTTCCTGACATCGTCGATCTTCATGCTTGCCTCATGTGCTGCCCGCGCCCAGGGCGATTATGCGGCAGGCCGCGGCAACAATCGAGGCCGTAAAATCGGCAGCGACAGCCTCCACGTCATACCACGGTCGTCATTCCGGGGCGATGCCAACGGGTCCGCGCGGAGCGCGCCCCGATGACAGGCTCCGCATCGAACCCGGAATCTCGAGATTCCGGGTTCATCGCTGCGCGATGCCCCGGAATGACGGTGAGTTATTTTTGCTGCAGCGTCGCCGCGTCCGATGGGGCGGGCACGCTGCTCGAAGGCGAAGCCACGGGCGAGGATGGCAAGGGCGGTGTCACTTGGGCTACGTGCGCATTGCCTGCCACGATCCGGGCCAGCGAGACACCGGACATGGCGAGCCCGACCGCGACCAGCGCGGTGGCGAGCAGCATTTCCCGTCGGTAGGCCCGCTTTCCTTCGTCCGGAGACATCTCGGTCACCGCTCGCCCCCTGAGCGCGATCAACGAAAGTTGAAACGCATTGTTCCCCAGGGAACAGGCAAAGGCAACCGAGTCCGGCGGCTAGAGATCCAGCAAACCGGCCTCGCCGTCCTCGAGGGCAAACGCCAACACCGTCCCCTTGGCGTTCCAGGCCAGCCCGGAAACCGGCGCGGTGCCGTTCCGGCGCACCAGGATTTCGGCGCCATCAGTGAGCCGCACCATCAGGATGGTGCCGTCGCTGTAGCCTGCGGCAAGAACATCCTGCTTCGGGTGGCAGGCAACAGCGGCGACGCGCGCCTGCAGCGGCGCCAGCATCGCGGGCTCCTTGCCCATCGGGCCATCCTTACTGGCGAACGGCCACATGATGACGGCTTCGGCGCCTGAGGTCGCCAGCGCCTTGCCGCCCGCGCTCCACGACATCGACCTGACCCGGCCGGGATATCCGGTCATGCGCATGTGCCTCTGATCGGCGAGCCGCCAGCCATGCAGCGCCGGCTCATGCATCGCGGTGACCAGGAATTTGTTGTCGGGGCTGAAGGTGACGGCAAGATGCGAGCCTGCCCATTCCAGGAATTCCGGATTTGCGGCCATGTTGGGAAACCAAAGCGTTACACCATTATAATGGGCGATCGCAAGCCGCAGACCCTTTGGCGCAAACGCCAGCCCGCCGACCGTCGAGGGGACATCGAAGGATTTTTCCTCTCCCTTGCCGCTGCGGATAAAGGCGGTCTTGCCGGCCGACCACGCCACCGCGCCATCGGAATGCAGCGCGACATTGTCGATCCAGCGCCGCTTTGGATCGGTCACGAGCAGCGTCACCTCGCCGTTGGTGTCGAGCGCGACCAGCTTGCCGTCATCGCCCCCCATGACGAGGCGCGCACGGTCGGAAACCGTGCACAGGATGCCGCCGCTGTGGACGGCAACCGGCAAAATCTCGCCCTCGCCGCTCACCAGGAAAACATTTTCCTCAGCGCCCACGAAGGCCGCGCGCTCGCCGAGGAAATGCACCGACGTGACGGGGGCGCCGATCGCGACCGGACGAACCCGGTCGGTCACTGATGCGATAGAGGCTTGATCGCCGCCCGGCTCGAAGGCGCTCATCACGTGGTGATACAGCGCTCAAAACCGTCGCGAATGATCTGCTCGGGCAGTTCGCGGCCGATGAAGACGAGCCGGCTCTCGCGCGGCTCGCCGTCCTTCCATTTCCGCTGGTGGTCGCCTTCCAGCATCATGTGCACGCCCTGGAAGACATAGCGGTCGTCATCATCGCTGAACGAGAGGATGCCCTTCGAGCGCAATATCTTCTGGCCCTCGCTGGCGACGAGGTCCTGCAGCCAGGGCATGAATTTGGTGGCGTCGAGCGGCTTGTCCGATCGCAGCGACAGCGATTGCATCTCTTCGTCGTGATAATGCTTCAGGCCGCCGTGGCTGTGGGCGTGATCGTGACCGTCATGGCCGCGGTGGTGATCGTGATCATGATGATCGTGATCGTCGCCGGCTTCCAGAAATTCCGGCTCGATTTCGAGGATGCGGTCGAGGTCGAACGCGCCTCTCTCCAACACGTCCGACAGCGCGACCTTGCAGCGCTCGGTGCGGTGCAGTTTTGCGTAGGGGTTGATGCCGCGAATCCGCGCCTCGACTTCAGCCAGTTCCGCCTTGGAAACGAGATCGGTCTTGTTCAGCACGATGACGTCGGCGAAGGCGATCTGGTTCTTGGCTTCGGGCGCGTCCTTGAGACGATCGCTCAGCCATTTCGCGTCGGCGACCGTCACGACGGCGTCGAGCCGGGCGTTCTTCTGCACGTCCTCGTCGACGAAGAAGGTCTGCGCGACGGGAGCCGGATCGGCCAAACCAGTCGTCTCGACGATGATGGCGTCGAACTTGCCCTTGCGCTTCATCAAGCCGTCGAGGATGCGCACGAGGTCGCCGCGCACGGTGCAGCAGACGCAGCCATTGTTCATCTCGAAGACTTCCTCGTCCGCGCCGATGATCAAATCGTTGTCGATGCCGATTTCGCCGAACTCGTTGACGATGACGGCGTATTTCTTGCCGTGGTTCTCCGACAGGATGCGGTTGAGAAGCGTGGTCTTGCCGGCGCCGAGATAACCGGTCAGCACTGTTACGGGAATTTTTTGGGACGTCAAATCTGGCATGATAGCTCCGAACGGGACTTAGGCGCGCGCCCGCAGCAGGGAGGCCCCTGCCCTAGTCGGCAAGCGCGCTGGTCAGGGTCTTTATATTGTGCCTGACCAGTTCAATGTAAGTGGGGGCATCGCCGTTTTCACCGGTCAAACTGTCGGAATAGAGCGTTCCGCCGATCTTGGCGCCGGTCTCGGCGGCGATGCGCTGAATCAGTCGCGGATCGCTGATATTTTCAAGAAAAACGGCCGGGATTTTCGAGGTCTTGATCTGGGTGATGATGCCTGCGATGTCGCGCGCGCTGGGCTCGGATTCGGTGGAAACGCCCTCCGGCGCGATGAATTCGATGCCATAGGCGGCAGCAAAATAGCCGAAGGCGTCATGGGTCGAGATCACCTTGCGGCGGTTTTGCGGGATCTTCGCCACCGCTTCCCGCACCTCGCGGTCGAGCGCATCGAATTTTGCCAGATAGGCGTCCGTATTAGCACGAAAGACCTCGGCGTCCGCCGGAGCGGCAGCCACCAGCGCGTCGCGTATGTTGGCCACATAGATCCTGGCATTGGCTACCGATTGCCACGCATGCGGATCGGCATCGGAACCAAGTTTGAGCGGCGCGATGCCTTTGGTCGCGAGGATGATCGGCGCCTTGCTGCCGGAGGATTGCAACAGCCGCGGCAGCCAACCCTCCAGGCCAAGGCCATTGATCAGGAGCAGCTTTGCGTCGGCGACTTTCTTCGCATCCGCCGGCGCCGGCGTGTAGACGTGCACGTCGCTATCGGGACCGACCAATGTGGTGATGCTGACGCGATCGCCGCCGACATTGCGGGCGAGATCACCAAGGATGGAAAAGCTCGTGACCACGTGCAGCCGATCCTGCGCGCGCAGCGGTGCGACTGAAATCGCGAGCGCCAGAGCTATGAGCCAAAGCCGCCGCATCGCTACGCCTCGAGGTGACGGCCGGGAAACATCTGCCGGAACAGACCGGAGACGCTGCCGAACAAGACCGAGCCGACATAAAACACCGCCGCCACCAGGATGATCGCGGGGCCCGACGGCACGCTGGTTTGAAACGACAGCACCAATCCCGCATAGCCCGACACCATGGCGCTTATGACCGCGATGCAGATCATGCCGGTGATATCGCGCGACCAGAACCGGGCGATGCCGGCAGGCAGGATCATCAGCCCGACCGCGAGCAAGGTACCGAGCGCATGAAAGCCGTTGACGAGGTTGATGACGACGAGCGCGAGAAATGCCAGATGCGACGGTGCGCCGGCACGGCTCACGGTACGCAGGAACACCGGATCGACGCTTTCGATCACCAGCGGGCGATAGATCACCGCCATCACGATCAGCGTGATCGTGGCGTTGAAGGCGATCACCAGCAGCGTCTGGTCGTCCATGGCGAGGATGTTGCCGAACAGCACGTGCAAGAGATCGATATTGGTGCCCTTGATCGAAACAATGGTCACGCCAAGTGCCAGCGACACCAGATAGAAGGTGGCGAGGGACGCGTCTTCCTTCAGCTCGGTGGTGCGCGCCACCACGCCGGCGAGGATAGCGACCGTAAAACCCGCGATCAATCCGCCTGTCGTCATCGCAAACAAATTGAGGCCCGACAACAGGAAACCGATCGCAGCCCCCGGCAGGATCGCGTGCGCCATGGCATCTCCGACCAGGCTCATCCGCCGCAGCATTAGAAATACACCGATCGGCGCGCCGCCGAGCGACAGCGCGATCACGGCGGCCAGCGCCCGGCGCATGAATTCGAAGTCGGTAAAGGGCGCGATGAGCGCGTCGTAGATCAGCACGTCAGGCCGCCTGCGAAGGTTGTTCGTCCACGGCGCAAGCAGCGGCGCTGTCGTCGAACGCTTCGCACATCCGCCGCGCTTCCAGGAGATTTTCCGCGGTCAAGACTTCACTGGTTGCACCCCAGGCAACCGGCCCGCGCGCCAGCAGCAGGGTTTCCGGAAAATTGGCGCGCACCAGATCCATGTCGTGCAGCGCCGCTAGCACGGTGCGCTTTTCACCGTGCCAGCGCTGCACCAATGCCAAGAGATCGACTGAGGTTTTGGCATCGATGGCGTTGAAGGGCTCATCGAGCACGATCAGGCGCGCATCCTGCAACAGCACGCGCGCGAACAGCAGGCGCTGCATCTGCCCGCCCGACAGCGTGCCGATCGGGCGGTTCTCAAAACCGTTGAGGCCGACGGCGGCGAGCGCGTGGGTAATCTTGTCGCGCGCTTGCTTGCCGATGCCGCCGAAAAACCCGGTCACGCGCCACAATCCAGCGCCGACGAAATCATAGACCGAGATCGGAAAGCTGCGATCGATGTCGGCGGTCTGCGGCAGATAGGCGATATCCCTGAGATCGAGCCCGCCGGTTTCGATCGAGCCCGCCAAAGGCTTTAAGATGCCGACCAGCCCTCGAAACAAGGTCGACTTGCCGGCGCCGTTGGGGCCGACGATCGCGAGCAGCGTGCCGGAGGCGACCTCGCCTGTGAGATGATGCACCGCCGGATGCCGGTCATAACCCAGCGTGACGTCGCGGAATTTTACTTGCGCCGTCATGCTCACCTCATCGCCAGCCAGACCACGGCCCACATGACAACACTGACCGCGAGCGCAGCGCCAAGCCGCGAAAGCGCTGGCATCCGCAGGATCGACCACGGCGCCACTTGCGCCGGATGCGGCGACGCCGGTCCGTGACTGTGGACATGGGCGTGGGCGTGGCTGTGCGCGTGGCTATGGGGATCGGCTGGGACCATGAAAAACTGTTATATTATAACATAACGGGTGTCCACCGGGGACACCTCACGGCTTCCCGATCGCCATCGCGATCGCGGCCGCCAGGAACGGGAACGGCACCGACACTGCGGCACGGAACCAGACGAAACGGGCCGGCATAAAGGGGATTTCCCAGAGCATCACCCGCTGAAAGGCGAACAGCGCCCAGGCGACGACATAGGCGATCACTTGCGGCGGGCCGCCGCCGGCCTTCAGCGCTACCGCGCCGATCGAAAATCCGACCACCGGCCCGCCCGGTGTCGCGGCACCGGCGATCACGGCGGTCAGCACCCCTAACCAACCCGAGTTCGGACCGAGCCAGCCGGTGATCACTTCCTGCGGAATGATGGCGGCGATATAACCCGAGCCGATCACGCCGAGCGCAATGCGCGGCACGATATTGACAAAATCCATGGCGCCTTCGCGGAGCGAAGTGGTCAGCACCGTCCGGCCGCGCTGAAACGCGATGAAGCCGACCGCGGCGACCGAGCCCCACAGGATGATGTCGATCAAAAGGGCGGCGCTCATTCCGCCTCGCCCTTCGGATAGATGCGGACATAGACAAAACGCCCCAGCGCGCCGGCCAAGACTGGCAGCGGCAGCGAGATCACGATGCGCCAGAGGGTAAAATCGGTGCCCATGATCGGTATTTCC
>DATBYN010000333.1:0-7077 GCA_036513695.1 Bradyrhizobium sp.
ATCAGCGACTGATACGGTACATCGCGCTTGTTGGCGGCGATCTTGATCTGCTCCAGCAATCCCAGCGGCAGGCGAATTGAGATTGCCGTGGTCGAGGGCTTCAGGTTCGGAAAGCGCACGCGCTCGGCCTTGCTCCAGTCGATGTAATCGGTGGAGTCGTGCGTCTCCCAGAATTTCCTTTCCTGGGCTTCGGTCTTGAAGGCAGGAACTGATTTAAGCTTGCTCATAAGCCTTCCTCTCCTTTCGGAGCATGTCTCGCTCCGATATCACCCGGACCTTGGTTCCATTCTGCCGCAGGGTGAAAGTGATATGCAGCAGGCGGTTTTGAGCTGTCTTTCCCAAGGCATTGAATCGCCGCTCCGTTTCACTATGCCTTGCATCCTCGACAACGATCAGCGGATCGTTGAAGAAAACGCTTTCCGCTTCGGCCTGACTGACGTCATGTTTGTCCGCACTTTTGCGGCTGTTGCCAGCGTCCCAGTCAAAACCTGTGATCTGGTCAAGGTCGATCATTGTGTATATGTTCAATATATACAACGTGAGGCATCGATGCAATACCGGCTCTTGTTCGGGCGTTTGAAAGATGCGCTACGCGCGCTTGTGCTCGTTGCAGCCATTGCGGTGCTGCCGGCTCCCGCTCGCGCCGCCGACGCCACCTTCGCGCAATTCATCGCCTCGCTATGGCCGGAGGCGCAGGCCGCGGGTGTCTCGCGCGCGACGTTCGACGCTGAAACCCGTGGCCTCGAGCCGGATTACACATTGCCCGATCTGATCTTGCCGGGCAGGCCGGCGACCGGCGCATCGTCGCAGGCGGAATTCGTGCAGGTGCCGGCGGATTACGTGAAGGAAGCGAGCATTGCGCGGCTTGCTGGCGAAGGCCAGCGGCTGATGCAGAAATACCGCCCGGCGCTGAACGAGATCGAGACCCGCTTCGGCGTTCCCGCAACCATCGTGCTTGCAATCTGGGGCCGCGAGACCGATTACGGCCGCTACACGCTGCCTTACGATGGCTTGCGCGTGCTGGCGACGCAGGCCTATGTCGGCCGGCGCAAGGATCAATATCGCAATGAATTCATCCTGGCGCTAAAACTTCTCGGCGACGGCGAGGTGACGCGCAAGGACATGCGCGCGTCCTGGGCCGGCGCCACCGGGCTGACGCAATTTTTGCCGTCGGAATTCTACAAGCATGCGGTCGATCTCGACGGCGACGGCCGCAAGGACATCTGGCATTCGGTGCCGGACGCGCTCGCTTCCGCCGCCCACCAGCTCGTCAACAAGGGCTGGGAGAGCGGCGTGCGCTGGGCTTACGAGGTGCGCGCGCCCGCCAACGTCGATTGCACGCAAGGCGTGCCGGAGGTGACAAAACCGATTGGCGAATGGCTGCGCGCGGGCTTTGTGCCGGTACGCGGCGCAAGGCTCAGTGCGGCCGAACAGGCGCAACCGGCCTCGCTGCTGCAGCCCGAGGGCATCTACGGCCCGGCCTTTCTGACCACTAAGAACTATTTCGTCATCAAGGAATATAACTTTTCGGATCTGTATGTTCTGTTCGTCGGCCACCTCTCGGACCGCATGGTGAGCCCGCAAGCCTTCGCTACGCCGTGGTCGGCGTCGACCCAGCTGCGCACCGCCGATGTCGAAGCGATGCAGCGAGGCCTCACACGTATCGGTCTCTACACCGACAAGGTGGACGGCAAGGCCGGGATGAAAACGCGCGCCGCGCTCGGCGCCTACCAGAAATCGGCGGGACTAAAAGCGGATTGCTGGCCGAGCGAAGCGGTGCTGCGTTCGATCACCGCGGCGCACTAACTATTTTTCGTCATTCCGGGATGGTCCGAAGGACCAGACCTCAGATGCGCAATTGCGCATCGGGGAATCTCGAGATTCCGGGTTCGATGCTTTCGCATCGCCCCGGAATGACGGCTGCAAGAAAAAAGCCCGGCCGATGGATCGGTCGGGCTGACAATTCGGACGCGGCGATCGAGTGCCGGCCCTCGCAAGTTAGTCGCAGACTTCGATGCGGCGGAAACGCCATCCGTAGCCATCCCAGAAGCGCTCGCGGACCAAACGGCAGGGGGGAGGGGCTTCTTCCACGTAAACCGGACCGCCATAGCCATAGGCCGGGCGGCTGGCCGCGATGGCGCCGCCGACGATCGCGCCGCCGATGATTCCGCCGGCCACAGCCGCGCCGAGGCCACGCTGGGCGCTTGCCGGCGTCGCGGCGAGCGAAGCAGCGATGGTCGCGACCGCGACCAAGGCGGCAAATGTCTTCTTCATGTCTTGGGCTCTCCTGGAGATGGCGCGTTCAGTCAGCGCCGGGATTTGAGGTTGCTCACGCGCTCTATTCGAAACTGGCCGTCTCGCCGGAAGGCGCACGACGGCCCATCGAAACGAAACGGTTCAAGCTAAGTGATCTGAAATAGCGGTTTTTTCGGGCCAAAAATCAAGACCGTTCCCGAAAACCTTGTTTTCGGGAACGCCGGCGGCCGTTTGTAACGAAGATGAACGAAAGCTTAGCCGCAGACCCGCACGTTGCGAATCCGCCAGCCATAACCGTCCCAGAAGCGCTGCCGCTGCCACACGCAGCCGCCATAATAGTCGTCAGCGTAATAGGCCGGACGGCCGTAATAGCCGTAGCCAGGGCCGTAATAGCCGTAACCGGGCCCATAATAGCCGGGACCAGCGAGCGCGCCGCCGACGATGGCGCCGCCGATGATTCCGCCCGCGATCGCTGCGCCGATACCGCGTTGCGCATGCGCAGGGGCGGGCGCCGCCACGGACGAAACAGCAAGGGTTGTGACGGCAGCGAGTGCCATCAAAGTCTTCTTCATGGCGTCACCTTTCTCATCGAACAAAGGACGGCGAACAAGCCGCCCATTGCGCGCAAAGTTCCACATCTCACTTGAATGATCAATGAACGGGAACGTTACTTTTGGCGACGAATATTGGCCGTCCTGAGGCACTTTTGCAGCGCACAATGCGACGGCATGCCGCGGCCCGGAGGCCGAGAGCGAGTCATGAGAAGCACGATGACGGCATTCGCGATCGCGGTCTGCGCCACGTCGCTGGTTTGCTTCCTGCTGATGACGCGCGCGCAGAACATCAAGCGAAATCGCCGCGCCTCTGGCGACCGCTCGGCGCCAGACGTCGCCAACTATTTCGGCGGCGACGCATGGAGCCTCTCAGGCTGGTTCGGCGGCGGTCATTCCGCGTTCGATAGTTCTGGAAATCCGATCGATTCAAGCGGCTCTTTTAGCGGCGGCGGCGACTCCGGGGGAGGCGGAAGCGATGGCGGCGGAGGAGGCGGAGACGGCGGTGGTGGTGGCGGAGACGGCGGCGGCGGTGATTAACGCTACGCGCCGACGGGAAAAAGGGCCTCCTATATTGATCTGCCGCAAGTCAGGTTTTTAGAGCCGTTCTAGCCTGCATCTCGGTCAGTTTGGAATCACTTGAAAAGACGGTTTTTCCTTTTGCATCCCGTCGCAGCCTTAAATATCTGATGAGGAAGCATCACCGAAGGGCGTTACCGTTTTCATGATTGTTTGTTCCTGCAACGTGCTGAGCGACGACGATGTGCGTAACGCCGTCAACGCCTCGGAAGACCTTCCCCGCAACGCCAAGCAGATCTACGGCTGTCTCGGCTGCAGCGCCGAATGCGGCCGTTGCGCGCGCACCATCAAGACCATCATCGACGATGCGCTAGGCGCCTGCGCCGAGGCCTGTCATTCGGGTTGTCCGCACAGCCGCGCCGATGCGGAGCCGCATGTCCACGCGCGGCCTGAGTATTTGCTCGCCGCTTCCTGAAACCCTCGAAATCGCGCGTCCACCGTCCATTTCGGCCAAGGGTTGCTCCCGCTCGTAATGTGACTTAGAAGCGTTCTAAGTTATCTTACCTTTGGAAGCGGAGTGGATCATGCAGGGCGACGCAAAAGTCATCGAATACCTCAACAAGGGCCTGCGCCACGAGCTCACCGCCATCAACCAATATTGGCTGCATTACCGGCTGCTGAATAACTGGGGCTTGCTGGAAATGGCCAAGACCTGGCGCAAGGAATCCATCGAGGAGATGGAGCACGCCGACAAGTTCACCGACCGGATCCTGTTCCTTGACGGCTTTCCCAACATGCAGGTGCTCGATCCCTTGCGGATCGGCCAGAACGTCAAGGAAATCATCGAGTGCGATCTCGCCGCCGAAATCAGCGCCCGCAATCTCTACCAGGAGGCGGCGACCTATTGCCACGGCGTGAAAGATTACGTCTCGCGCGATCTGTTCGAGAGCCTGATGAAGGACGAGGAGCACCACATCGACTTCCTCGAAACCCAGCTCGACCTGATCGGGCGGATCGGGCTTGAGCTCTACACCCAGAAGCATGTCGGCGGGTTAGAGAGCGGGTCGTAGCGAGCAAGTGAGATGTGGGCCTTTCTTACCCTCCCCCTCCAGGGTCCCTCCAGGGGAGGGTGAGCATCCCGCGATCCTCACATCAAAGCTGCGTCTTGTAGCGCTCTTCCACCACGGTCTGGGGTTCCGGCTCGCCCAACTTGGTCTGGTCGTGGATCATCTGGCTGATGCTTGGCATCACCGAGCGTTCGACCCGCGTCTCCGCCGACCATAGTTTCGAGCGCATCAGCGCCTTGCCGCAATGGAAGTAGACCTCGTGCACGCTGATGCTCAGCACCACGCGCGGCGGCTTGCCGAATTCCACCATCGTCGCCAACAGATCCGGATCGGCCGTGAGCGCGCCCTTGCCGCCGACGCGCAACGTCTCGTCGATGCCGGGCACGAAGAAAATCAGCTGCACAAAGCCGCTTCCCTCGACGATGTTTCGAAAACTGTCGATCCGGTTGTTGCCGGAGCGATCGGGCATCAAGAGCCGGTTCGGCCCGGCGATATGGACAAAGCCGGGGTTGCCGCCGCGCGGCGAGGCATCGACGCTGCCGTCGGAGCCTGACGTCGCCAGCACGCAGAACGGCGACATCTCGATGAATTTTTTCGCATGCAAATCGATCTCCGGCCGCGCCTTCGCGATCACGCGCGGCGTCGGTTTTGCGTAGATCGTCTCGAGGTCGCTGGCGGCGAGGTCGGTCAAGGCTGTTCTCCGGTCAGGGTTTTGGAAAGGGTATCACACTTCTCGTCATTGCCGGCAGATCGTAGCCCGGATGAGCGAAGCGACATCCGGGAACGGAGGCGGCACTGGTCCCGGATGTCACGGAGCCTGTCATCGGGCGGCGCTTCACGCCGACCCGTTGGCTCATCCGCGCTACATCAGTGGCATTCACACCGCATCCGCCGGCACAAAGCAGCTGATCACGATGCCGCCGCGATGATGCACATACCACACCACCGCTTCGCCGACCGGATTGCCGCGGTCGCGGATGATGGCGTGTGTGGGGACCTGCATCCACTGGCCTTCGATCGGCACCCAATAGGCGCCCTGGCGAAAATCATATTCGGTGCGATGGCCGTCGGAGATGTCGCAGCAGGGCACGCCGTTCGGGGCGATCACGCCCTTGAACCAGGCGCGGATATCGGCAGGCACGTTCTCATACTGCCCGTTGTCGAAGGCGAGCGCCGCGCTTGTCAGTGCAGACAGGCACGCCGGCAGGGCGAGCTGCGCGAACCTTCGCATGCGATCCTCCAGCGCGTTACATCAGCTTCGTTGCGTTCGCGTGCACCTCTTCCCGGCACGCTCCGAATCCTAAGGATTGAATGCAATTAAGCCCGAGCTGCCAGACGGATGCACGCTCAAAAAATAAGCGTCATTCTCGCGCTTGCGAATTGATGCGGCGCAAAACTAGATCTTGAGCAGTGACTTCGGTGCAATGTTTCGCCAGGCAAGGGTGAGGGCGCTTTGCAGCGTTGCCTCGTCGGCGGCCGCGAGCCGCACATTGGTGCTGCCACGCTTGCCCCAGCCGCCAGGCACCGGCCGGAAGATTTCGGGCTCGGCTTCGACCAGCACGGATTGCTGTTCGGGTGTCAGCTTTACCATGCCCCAGTGCTGGTCCGGATAACCCAGCGTCGCGAAGATGCGCTTGCCGGCTCGAAAATCGGCATGTCCCTGGTGCGAGGCTTCGACCACCCCGGGCAAACCCAACGCTATCAGGCGAAAGCGGCTCGACGACACGCGTCCGCCTCACATCGTGCGCTGCGGCGCGGTCTGCAGCAATTCCTGCAGCTGCTGCTTGTAGAATTTTGCATCGCCGGTGGTGAGATGGCCGCGCGTCTCGGTGCTCGCCGGGATCAGATAGAGCTTTCCGTTTTTGACGCGTTTCATCGCGGCGTCGGTGACGCCGGTTTCCGGCGGATTGCGCTCGTCGTCGGCGGCATTGATGGCGAGCAGCCTCGCCTCGATCCGCTCCAGCCCGGCAGAGGGATTGTAGTCGTGCGAGGCTTCCCATTGGTAGATGTAGTCGTTGGCGTCTGCGGTAACGGGTGTCGCTAGCAGTTCGTCGGCCATCTTGTCGGCCTTCGCCGCCGTCGGGGCCAGCGTTTGATAGCCGAGCGTGCCGCCGGCGGAAGCGATGCGATAGGCGGCGATGGCGTATTTCATCATCCGCGGCTGTGCTGCGTAATTGCCGCCATTGTAATCGGGATCGTTGTGGATGGTCTCCAGCATCATCCGCCGCAGCATCCAGTTGCGCGCCGCCATCTCGGTCGGCTGCGACGCCATCGGCGCCAACGCGTCCATGAACTGCGGATACTTCACGCCCCAGGTCCAGGTGTGCATGCCGCCCATCGAATTGCCGATCACGAGCCGCAAATGCTTGATGCCGAGACCCTCCTTGACCAGGCGATATTGCGCGTCGACCATGTCGTCATAATCATATTTCGGAAACGCCGTCTTCATGCCGTCGGACGGCTTTGACGATTGGCCATGGCCGAGGCTGTCGGAAATGATGATGTAATATTTCGCAGCATCCAGCGGCTGGCCGGGGCCGAACAACTCGCCGGCAAAGCTCGGCGTCAGCATGCTCGCGGCCGAACCGCCGGTGCCGTGCAGCACCAGCACCGGCTGACCGGACGGCTCGCCGACGGTGGTATAGTGCAGCCGCAATTCGGGCGTGGTTTCGCCGGTGTGGAAT
>DATBYN010000334.1:0-4889 GCA_036513695.1 Bradyrhizobium sp.
CACTGTCCATCCACAGATCAATTTGTTTTGCGCTGTGGGTTGATGAAGTAATCGGCGATAGTCCATAAGCGGGCTCCCGCGGTTGACGAATCCGCTCACCGTGACGGCTTTGGAAAGACTGCAAGGAAAGATTGCAAGAAAGATTGCAAGAAAGATTGAACTTGGCCAACATCTATCGACAAATTGCCGAAGAGCTCGGGGTTCGCGAACAGCAGGTCGAGGCGACGGTCGGGCTGCTCGACGGCGGCGCCACGGTTCCGTTCGTTGCGCGTTACCGCAAGGAAGTCACCGGCGCGCTCGACGATGCGCAACTGCGCACGCTGGAGGAGCGCCTGAATTATCTGCGCGAACTCGAAGAACGTCGCACCGCGATCCTCAACTCCGTCCGCGAGCAGGGCAAGCTCGATGCCTCTTTGGAAGCGGCGATTCTGGCGGCCGACAGCAAGGGTCGTCTCGAAGACATCTATCTGCCTTTCAAGCCGAAGCGCCGCACCAAGGCCGAGATCGCCAAAGAGGCGGGACTGGAGCCGCTTGCCGACTTGTTGCTGGGCCAGCCGGAAAACGATCCGCAGACTGTGGCCGCACCGTTCGTCGATGCCGACAAAGAGGTGGCCGATGTTGCAGCCGCGCTCGATGGCGCGCGCGCGATTTTGGTCGAACGCTTCGCCGAAGACGCCGACCTGATCGGCGCGCTGCGCGAACAGATGTGGTCGAACGGCCTGATCGCCTCCAATGTGCGCAGGGGCAAGAAAACCGAGGGCGAGAAGTTCAAGGATTATTTCGATTTCAGCGAGCCGCTCACTAAGCTGCCATCGCACCGCATCCTGGCGATGTTCCGCGGCGAAAAGGAAGAAATCCTCGACCTGCAGATGCTGCCCGAGCGGCTGAGCGCGACGCCGGCCGCCTTCAGCCCGTACGAACTGAAGATCATGCAGCGCTTCGCGATCGCTGAGCGTGGCCGGCCGGGCGACCGCTGGCTGACCGAAACCGCACGGTGGGCCTGGCGCACCAAGATCCTTATCCATCTCAACATCGACTTGCGGATGCGGTTGTGGACCGCGGCCGAGCAGGAAGCGATCCGCGTGTTCGCGTCCAACCTGCGCGACCTGCTGCTGGCAGCGCCGGCCGGCGCGCGCGTCACCATGGGGCTCGATCCGGGCTTCCGCTCCGGCGTCAAAGTCGCCGTCGTCGATGCGACGGGCAAGGTGGTCGCCACCACCACCATCTATCCGCACGAGCCGGCGCGGCGCTGGGACGAAGCGCTGGCGGCGCTGGGCAAGCTCGCGCAGCTGCATCGCGTCGAGCTGATTGCGATCGGCAACGGTACCGCCTCGCGCGAGACGGACAAGCTTGCGGTCGATCTTGTAAAACTTCTGCCGGACCTGAAGATGTCGAAGATCGTGGTGTCGGAGGCCGGCGCATCGGTCTATTCGGCGTCGGCCTTTGCTTCCGAGGAACTGCCGGAGCTCGATGTCACCCTGCGCGGCGCGGTATCGATCGCGCGGCGGCTGCAGGATCCATTGGCCGAACTGGTCAAGATCGACCCGAAGGCGATCGGGGTCGGGCAGTATCAACATGACCTGGGCGAGAGCAAACTTGCACGCTCGCTCGATGCCGTGGTCGAGGATTGCGTCAATGCCGTCGGTGTCGACGCCAACACCGCCTCCGCCCCGCTGCTGGCGCGGGTATCGGGCATCGGCTCCGGGCTGGCGCAGAGTATCGTCCAGCATCGCGATGCCAACGGCCCGTTCAAATCACGTAAAGCCCTGAAAGACGTGCCGCGGCTAGGACCGAAGGCGTTTGAACAATGCGCCGGCTTCCTGCGGATCAGCAATGGCGACGACCCGCTCGACGCTTCCGGCGTCCATCCGGAGTCCTATCCGGTGGTGCGACGGATTCTTGCGGCGACCAAGAGCGACATCAAGGCGCTGATCGGCAACGCGGAAATCCTGCGCCAGGTCAAGCCGCAAGGCTTCGTCGACGACAGCTTTGGCTTGCCGACCGTGACCGACATCCTGCGCGAATTGGAAAAGCCCGGCCGCGATCCGCGCCCGACCTTCAAGGCCGCGGTGTTCAAAGAGGGCGTCGAGACCCTGAAGGATCTCAAACCCGGCATGATTCTCGAAGGCGCCGTCACCAACGTCGCGGCGTTCGGCGCCTTTGTCGATATCGGCGTGCATCAGGATGGGCTGGTGCACATCTCGGCGATGTCGAAGACCTTCATCAAGGATCCGCGCGAGGTGGTGAAGTCGGGCGACATTGTCAAGGTGAAGGTGCTGCAAGTGGAGGTCGCCCGCAAGCGCATCTCGCTGACGCTGCGTCTGGATGAACCAGCCGGTAGCAAGACCGAGCCTGCGGCGCGAGGCGCGCCACGGACCAATTCCCGAGCGTCGACGAAGCCGTCGGCGTCGCGCAAGGCGCGGGAGCCGTCAGGCGGCGGGGCGTTGGCCGAAGCCTTGCGCCGCGCCAGCGCGAAAGGCGGCAGCGGCAATACCTGAACTCAGCCGGCATTCAGCCGTGCAGCTTTGCCGCGCGGTGGCGTCGCAGGTGCCTATCTGCCGCCGCACGCCTCAAGCCCGAACTCCGGCCACATGTTCGAGGAAGCTTGCCTCGATTTCGCTGCGCTCGATCCCTCTTGCGATGAACACGATCCTCGATCGATGATCGGAATCGGGCCAGGCACCGAGAAGTACGGGTGGATGAAAAATGTGGTGCACGCCGTGAATTACCACTGGGGCGTTCTCGCCGATCAAGTTCAAGATGCCCTTCACACGCAGCAGATCGTCACCTGCGCCGTGCCGCAACCGGCCAAGCCAGGTAGAGAGCGCCTCCCATGAGAGCGGCTGGTCGCTGCTGAGACAGAAGGCGTGAACGTCATGATGATGATGATCGCGATGTTCATGGTCGCCGTGATCGTGCCGCTGGCTTTCGTATGCGTCCTCGTTGATCCAGCGCTGGGCGTCGACAGTCTTGCGCGAAGGATCGAACAATGCCGCGCCAAAGAGCGCTTCCGGCACAATCTCGCCGTTGGTAACAACGTGTCGCGCTGCCCCGGGGTTAAGCGCGACAAGCTGCAATTGCAGGTCCTCGATCGTCTCAGGCGGCGCTAGATCGGTCTTGGTAAGTAACAGGCGGTCGGCCAGCGCAGCCTGTTTGACCGCCTCGGCGTGCTCGTCGATCTGCCGTAAGCCATTCACCGCATCCACGGTGGTCACAACGGTATCGAGGCGCACGAAGTGACTGACCAGCGGATTGTTCAGCAACAGCTGAACGATTGGCGCTGGATCGGCAAGTCCGGTCGTCTCGACCAGAATCCGCGAAAACGCCGGCACTTCGCCGCGATCGCGCCGGGCCAAAAGCCCGCGCAGCGTCTGCTCCAAATCGCTGCGCAACGTGCAGCAGACACAGCCGCTCGCGAGAACAGCGACTTCCCCCTCGATCGCCTCCACTAGGAGATGGTCGAGCGGGACCTCGCCAAACTCATTGATGATCACGGCACTGTCGCCCATGCCGGCATGGCGCAACAGTTTGTTGAGCAAAGTCGTTTTGCCGCTGCCGAGAAACCCGGTGATCACCGAGACCGGCAGGCGCGACGCCGAGTTGTCGACATCAAACAATCCCATGCTCGATTCCCCTGACTCTGCAGTGGCTTGGAAGCGCCGCTCAGGATCAGAATATGTCCCTGTCTTGTGGCCGTCTCAGCGGTACAATATGATCCTTTTTGTCAACGTCGTCACCCATCAATGAGCGAAACGAACTCTGGGAGGAACACATGACAAACAACGATCAGCCCATGGATGATACAGGATCGGCGTCAACCGACCGCCGAGGATTCCTGAAGGCCGCCGGAGTGGCCGGCGCCAGCGCGGTAGCTGTCGCGGGCGCGACACACGGCAAGTTCGGACTTGCGCCAATCACACCTGCGCAGGCCGACGGAATGTCGCCGCCAAAACTAAGTGAGCAGAAATGGTGGCCCTCGAAATGGGGTGCCGATGACCAGGCGGGTGCCTCGAACCACATGACGCCCGCGAAGGTGCTCGATGCCGTCAAGTGGATCAAGGAAGGTAAAGTCTACAAGCTTGGCCACAACTACGAGTCCTCGATGCCTCTGTTCGGGAAGCGGGTATTCACGTTGCGCATCCCCGGTAGCCCGACTGGAGGCCCGTTTGGTGACAATCGGCTCGTGTACCATGACGAGTTCGTGACCGCCGAGATCGGCCAGGTGGGAACTCAATTCGACGGCCTTGGTCACATCGGCATTCAATTGGGCGCCGACGGCGACAAGCGGGAGATGCGATTCTACAACGGTCATGCTGCCGCGGATTTTAGCGACACCTATGGCCTCAAGAAGCTTGGCGTCGAGAACTGCAAGCCGTTTTTCACCCGCGGTCACCTGATCGATATGGTCGCGGTAAAAGGGCGCATGATGGAAGCTGGCGAAGAGATCAGCGTGGCCGATCTGCGCGCGGCGCTCCAGAAGCAGAATATGTCGGAGGCCGACTTCAAGCCCGGAGACGCCATCTTCTTCAATACCGGCTGGAGTTCGCTCTGGGGCAAGAACAACGACAAGTTCAACAGCGGTGAGCCTGGCATAGGTCTTGAGATCGCGAACTGGGTGATCGAAAAAGACCTCTGCCTGACTGGCGCCGATACCTGGGCGGTGGAGGTCGTCCCTAATCCTGACAAGACGCTGGCCTTCGCGGTCCACATGACCCTGCAGACCAAGCATGGCATCCTCAATCATGAGAACCTGGTCTTTGACGACTTGATCGCCGACAAGAAGTATCAGTTTGTCTATGTTTTTACGCCGGTCCCCATCACCGGCGCGACCGGCTCGCCGGGCGTACCCATCGGCATCACCTGAAACACGCGACGGCGGCGGGGTCATT
>DATBYN010000335.1:0-2050 GCA_036513695.1 Bradyrhizobium sp.
GGCACTTTCATGCGGCCGCCGCCATGACCATGGTCGCAACCCCTTCGCTTCGGCAGGAGCTCGCCGCGCGAGGATTCAAGAAGCTCGGCTTCTGGACCCGAGGCGTCGACACCAACCTGTTCAACCCCGACGATCCAGCCGCGCTCGATCTGCCAAAACCCATTTTCATGACCATGGGCCGTGTCGCAGTGGAAAAAAACCTCGAGGCGTTTCTCGCGCTCGATCTGTCGGGATCGAAGGTCGTGGTCGGCGACGGGCCGCAGAAAGCCGAGCTGCAACGGCGCTATCCGCAAGCGAAGTTTTTGGGCGAAAAGACGGGCGCGGACCTGACCGCGCATTTGGCGGCGGCGGACGTGTTTGTTTTCCCGAGCCTCACCGATACCTTTGGCGTCGTCCAGCTCGAAGCGCTGGCCTGCGGGACGCCGGTTGCGGCCTTTCCGGTCACCGGGCCAAAAGATGTGATCGCCGATCACCCGATTGGCGCGATAGACAACGATCTGCGGAGCGCCTGTCTGCGCGCGCTCGGCATGTCCCGCGAAACTTGCCGGAGTTTTGCGCTCGAGCGTTCCTGGGAAAATAGCGCCCGGCAGTTCATCGGCAATCTAAGCGCGTTGCAGCCGAGCCGTTCGCTGCGGCCTTCGCGCGTGGTGGCAGGCAGCAGGCCAGTGCGCGGCTGATTTTTAGACCCTTCAACGACAAACGAGAGTTACCATGGCAGAAATTATGAAGCTTGACGGCACAAGGCAGTTGGATTTCGACCGCGAGACGGTCGAACAGGCCTATGACCGCTGGGCGCCGGTTTACGACCTCGTGTTTGGCGGCGTGTTCAGCAAAGGCCGCAAGGCGGCGATTGCGGCGACCAACAAGATCGGCGGGCGCGTGCTCGAGGTGGGCGTCGGCACCGGAATCTCGTTGCCGCAATATGCCCCGCATCTTCGCATCTTCGGCACCGATATTTCGGAGGCGATGCTGCGCAAGGCGCAACGACGCGTCGACGAGCTCCACCTGAAGAACGTCGAGGGCCTCGCCGTCATGGACGCCGAAAAACTCGAATTTCCCGATAATTCGTTCGACGTGGTGATGGCGCAATATGTCGTGACGGCGGTGCCTAACCCGGAAGCGGCGCTCGACGAGTTCGCCCGCGTGGTGCGGCCCGGCGGCGAGCTGATTATCCTGACCCGGGTCAGCGCCGACGCCGGGATGCGCCGCTTCATCGAGCAGCGGTTGCAGCCGGTGGTGCGTCCGCTCGGCTTCCGGACCGCCGAATTCGCCTGGTCGCGGTATGCGCAATGGCTGGCGGGGGCGCATGGCATGGAATTGGTTGAGCGCCGCCTGGTACCGCCGCTCGGCCACTTCTCGCTGGTCCGTATCCGCAAAACTGGAATGGCGGTCGCCGCCTGAGCAGGGCGGCTGAAGTTCGCCTGCCTGCGTCATTCGCGTGATGTCATATGACATTTTGATGATGTCATATCTCCTACATCGAATCCGTGTAAAACGAATCAACCTACTTTTTTGGGGAAGAGCATGATCAAGAACTTCCGGGAGCAGCTGCGCATCCAACGTTGGGATGATCACCGCTACTATCACCACAGCCGCATCAACCAGAGCCTGCACTTCGTCAGCGCCATCAGCTTCATGGTCGGTTACGCCATGATGTTCTTCGATCCCGTGGCGTCCGCGCTGATCGGCTGGCTGGTCTCGATGACCTCACGCCAGGCCGGGCATTTCTTCTTTGAGCCGAGGGGCTACGACCACCTCAATCAGGCGACCCACGAGCACAAGGAAGAGATCAAGGTCGGCTACAATCTGCGGCGCAAAATCGTCCTGATGTCGATCTGGGCGGCATCGCCAGTGGTGTTGTACTTCGATCCGACCCTGTTCGGTCTGTTCACCCCCTGGGCCTCGCCGGCCGATTTCATGCGTCAAGTGGCAAAAATCTGGCTGGTGGTGGGCGTCGGCGGGCTTTTGTTCCGCACCGTGCACCTGTTCTTCATCCGCGATGTCGAGACCGGCCTCGTCTGGATGACCAAGATCCTGACCGACCCCTTCA
>DATBYN010000336.1:0-3196 GCA_036513695.1 Bradyrhizobium sp.
GCGTCATCGAGGCTCACTTCATATCGGCTGCGACCTGCACCTTTACCATTTTGTCGGGATTGGCGACGCTGCCGCTTTGCGATCCCGGCGGGGCCTTCTTCAGTTTGTCGGCAACGTCCATGCCGGATGCCACTTCGCCTACCACGCTATATTTGCCGTCGAGGAACGAGGCATCGCCATACACAATGAAAAACTGCGAGTTCGAGGAGTTCGGCTGCCCGGTAGAGGCCATGCCGACGATGCCGCGCTGAAACGAGACCTTCGAAAATTCGTCCGGCGGATTGGGATGGTCGGAGTGGCCGGTGCCGTCGAAATTCTTGCCGTCGCCGGTCTGCGCCATGAAGCCATCCATGACGCGGTGGAACGGCACGTTGTTGTAGAAGCCCTCGCGCGCCAATAGCTTGATCATCTCGGCGTGTTTCGGCGCGATATCGGTTCGCAACTTGATGACGATGCGGCCCTTTGTCGTGTCGATGACGATCGCATTCTGCTTGTCGAGACCGGCAGGCAGCGGCTGTGCGAGCGCGGGGGCCGCGCAGATCAGCGCGGCGATAAAAGCGAGAGCTCGAATCATGAAAACTCCGGATCAGGTTGCGAAGATTTGGGGTCTTTGGGTGGGCGCGAATTCCCGTCGCAAGTTCTAACTTTTGCGGAAGACGCGTTATGTCTTTAATTTAGCCGCCGAATTTGGTCTTGAAGCTGGCCGCGACCGATGGCGGCACAAATGGAGATACGTCGCCGCCCATGCCGGCGATTTGGCGCACCAGTGTGGCGGTGATCGGGCGGACGGCCGGCGAAGCCGGAACGAACACGGTATGCACGTCAGGCGCCATGGTCTCGTTCATGCCGGCGATCTGCATTTCGAAATCCAAGTCTGTGCCGTCGCGCAAGCCCCTGATCATGATGGTCGCGCCATGCTTCTGCGCCGCGGTAACGGTGAGGTTGTCATAGGTCGTGCAATCGAAGGCGCAGCCGGCACTCGCGGCGACCGGCGCAAACACCGCGCGGACCATGTCCAGCCGCTCGTCGGTCGAAAACAGCGGTTTTTTGGTGGAATTCAGCCCGATCGCGACAATCAGCCGGTCACACAGCATGACGGCGTGCCGGACCACGTCCAGATGGCCGTTGGTGACGGGGTCGAATGAGCCGGGATAAAGCGCGATACGGGGCATAAGCCCCGTCTACCCCGCCCCGGGCGGCCCGGCAAGCCGGCCCTGGTTCCAGGCGCAGCCGCAAAAGCGCGCATTTTAATATTTGCAGGCGCCCGAACCACTTCGGGGCTTCCGACGTCTCCTATGCAGGCCGGCACTGTTTCGTCGCCCGGTTTGCGACGAAACAAAACTCCGGCGGGATGAAACCGTTTTCCAGATTCGCGAAGACATCCCGAAACGGGCGCTTTGTATCAGTTAACGCAACGAAACGGGCCGCGAAGGCCCAAATGACAGGGGACCGTCATGATCAAGGCTCTTTCGGCCGTCGCTGTTGCTGCGTTTGTCGCTGCCGCCCTCACCGTTCTTCCCGGCTTTGCCCCCCAGGTCGAAGCCTCCACCCCGCAAGCCCTCGCCAAGGCGGACCGGCTCGACATCCACGCCGCCGGCCCGAACTGCTCACAGAAGGCCTGGCCGAATTTTGAAGCTTCCTGCCTGCGCGGCGCCGGCTCCAAGACCATGGCGATCCGCGAAGCCCGGTTGGTCACCGCCGACCGCACTCCATAGGACGCGCTGCCTCCAAAGCCAAACCATCCCATAGCAATTTGCGGCCTGACGTCGCAGACTGGCGAATGATCGAGCGCCTGCCGGCTGAAAGTCGGGGGCGCGATTAGCCTTTGGGGGCCTCGCCAGTGACCGATACGCCAGCCGCCGTTTCAGTCAGCTCCCACGCGCTTCCACTCGCGGCCACGCTGGGAGCCCTTGGCGTCGTCTATGGCGACATCGGCACCAGTCCCCTCTATGCCCTGAAGGAAGCGGCCAAGGCTGCCGCCCATGGCGGGCCGCTCACCTCCGAGGCGATCCTGGGGGTGGTGTCGCTGATCCTCTGGGCGCTGATCCTGATCATTTCGCTCAAATACGCGCTCCTGATTTTGCGCGCCGACAACCGTGGCGAAGGCGGCATCGTCGCGCTGCTGGCGCTGCTTCACGCGCGCAATGCCCAGCCCGGAACCTGGCGCGCCCAGCTTTTGATCGTCGGCCTGGTCGGCGCCGCGCTGCTTTATGGCGATGGCGCCATCACGCCCGCGATTTCGGTGCTCAGCGCGATCGAAGGCCTGAAGGTCGACGCGCCGTCACTGGCGCCGGTCGTGGTGCCGCTGACCATCGTCATCCTGGTCGGGCTGTTTGTGATGCAGAAGCAAGGCACCGGATTCATCGGGCAAATCTTCGGACCGGTGATGCTCGGATGGTTCGCGGTGCTCGCCCTGCTCGGTATCCACGGCATTGTCAAGGCGCCGGCGGTACTTGCCGCGCTGAGCCCATTCTATGCCCTCAACTTCCTGGTCCACCAGGATTTCCATATCAGCTTCGCCATTCTCGGCGCCGCCTTTCTGGCGGTGACAGGTGGTGAAGCGATGTACGCGGATATGGGCCATTTCGGCCGGATGCCGATCCGGCTGGCCTGGTTCGTCATCGCGCTACCCGCGCTCGTGCTCAATTACTTCGGGCAAGCCGGCCTTTTGATCTCTGATGCTGCCGCGATCGACAACCCCTTCTATCAACTCGCGCCTGATTGGGCGCAGTATCCGCTGGTGGCGTTCGCGGCGCTTGCCACCGTGATCGCCTCGCAGGCGATTATTTCAGGCGTGTTTTCGCTGACCCAGCAATCGATCCAGCTCGGCTTCCTGCCGCGCATGCAGATCAAGCACACCACCAGCCACGCCATCGGACAGATCTACGTGCCGCTGGTGAACTGGTTGCTGGCCGCAGCGACGCTCGGGGCCGTGATCGGCTTCGGCACGTCGGATGCGCTCGCCGGTGCCTATGGAATCGCGGTGTCGCTGTTGATGGCGATCACGACGCTGTTGGCTGCGCTGGTAGCGATCCAGTGGGGTTACCCACCCATCATCGTGATTGCCGTGAACGGCTTCTTCCTCGTCATCGATTGCATTTTCTTTGCGGCGAATTCGACCAAGCTGTTCGAGGGCGGCTGGTTTCCTCTGCTGCTCGCGGCCGCGGTAGCATTTTTGATGCTGACCTGGCGGAGC
>DATBYN010000337.1:0-6673 GCA_036513695.1 Bradyrhizobium sp.
ATGCGCTCGGCCACTTTCGGACCGACGCCAGGGGTGCGCGCGACCGTGGCCTTGTCACGCAGCGCGATGGCGTTCGCAAGATCCGATGGCGGCAAGGTGCCAAGCACGGCGAGCGCGACCTTGGCGCCGACGCCCTGCACGGTCTGCAGCAGCCGAAACCATTCGCGCTCGACGTCGCTGCGAAAGCCGAACAGTTTTATCTGGTCTTCGCGCACATAAGTCTCGATTGAGAGAACGGCGGCTTCGCCGGGCGCGGGCAGCGCCTGCAGCGTGCGGCCCGAGCAATGTACCTGATAACCGACGCCGCCGACGTCGAGAATGACAAAATCCTCGCCATAGCTGTCGATCAGGCCTTTTAGTTTTCCGATCATACCCCGACCATCCTCAACCGCAGCGAAGTGCTCAGGCGGTGATGCGCATGGGTGATCGCAATGGCGAGCGCGTCGGCGGCGTCGGGGGATTTCGGTTCGGCCTTGGGCAACAGAATCTTCAGCATCACCAGAACCTGGTTCTTGTCGGCGTGTCCGGCGCCGACCACGGTCTTCTTGACCTGGTTCGGCGCATATTCCGCAACCGAAATCCCAAACATCGCCGGCGCCAGCATCGCGACGCCCCGCGCCTGTCCAAGTTTCAGGGTGGCGACGCCGTCCTTGTTGACAAAAGTCTGCTCGACTGCGGCCTCCGCCGGCTTGAAATCACCGAGCACGGCGGCAAGTCCCTCATGGATCGCCAGCAGGCGGCTCGCCAGCGGCAGGCTGTCAGCCGGTTCCACCGAACCGCAGCCGAGGAAAACCAGCCGGTTACCCTCGATCTCGATCACGCCCCACCCGGTGCGGCGCAGGCCCGGATCGATGCCAAGGATGCGGATGGGCTGGCGAATCGGCGGTGAGGTCATGGGGTAGTGATAACGCCGGAGCCGGGTCTGCGAAATAGTCCACCAGTCGTCATCACCCGCGAAAGCGGGTGATCCAGTACGCCGAGGCGGGCGATGACACTGTCTTTGTGACTACCCGCCCATCTTGGCGACCAGCGCGTCGGAAACCTCGAAATTGGCGTAGACGTTCTGGACGTCGTCGTGCTCGTTCAAAAGATCGATCAGTTTCAACAGCTTTTCGCCAGTCTCGTCGTCCACGGGAACTGTGTTCTGCGGCTTCCAGGTCAGCGCCGCCTTGCGGGGTTCGCCGAATTTCGCTTCCAGCGCCTTTGCTACCTCGCGAAATGTGTCCGACGACGCATAAATCTCGTGGCCGTTTTCGCTCGACGACACGTCGTCGGCGCCAGCCTCGATCGCCGCCTCCAGCATCGCATCGTCGGAGACGACCTTGGCGTCGTATTCGATGATGCCCGTGCGGTCGAACATGAAGGCGACCGAACCGGTTTCGCCGAGATTGCCGCCGGCCTTGGTGAAGTAGGAGCGGATGTCAGACGCCGCGCGGTTGCGATTGTCGGTCAACGCCTCGACGATCACGGCGACCCCGCCCGGACCATAACCCTCATAGCGGATCTCGTCGTAATTCTCGCTGTCGTTGCCGCTGGCCTTCTTCACCGCGCGCTCGATCGAGTCCTTCGACATGTTTTCCTGGCGGGCGGAAATGATCGCGGCGCGCAACCGCGCGTTCATCGAGGGATCGGGCTGGCCCATCTTGGCCGCAACCGTGATTTCCCGCGCCAGCTTACTGAACAGCTTCGACTTCTGGGCATCCTGCCGGCCCTTGCGGTGCATGATGTTCTTGAACTGGGAATGGCCGGCCATGCGTCTCTCTTTGGGATTCGTCCGGAATTGATCGGGATTGGAGAGCGCGGCGTTATAGGCCGATGTTCGGCCAAAATCAAAGATTTGCCGGCATTTTTGGTATGCTGGTAGTGCCAATTGCCCGCATAAGAGGCAATCGTTAACCACGACTTCACGCCCGGATGCGAGGATGCGCGTCTCATTCGATGTTCCCGAGAGAGGCCCATGGCGTTCGGATTGTTTCGAAAGCGTCTGCCGGAACCGGCTGCGCCGGTAACTGAACCGAAGGCTGTGACGCCGGCGGTCGAGACTGATGTTGGCACGCCTTCGGACAGCGATTCGGCCAGGGAAATCCTCGAACTGCTCGAACTCGAACTAGGTGCGATGATCCGGCAGCTCGAGCGCGCGGCCAATTCGGTCGCCGGCGGCGCCGAGGCGACCGCGGCGACGCTCGCCACCATCCGCCAGCGCACCGATGCGCTGACCGGGCGCACCAGCGCCGCGCAGAACACCGCGACCACGTTCTCGCAGGCCGCGGAAAAATTCACCCATTCGGCACAGGGCATCGGTTCCCAGGTACGCGACGCCAGCAAGCTCGCCGATCAGGCCAGCGCCGCCGCGCGCGAAGCCAGCGCCAATGTCGATCGGTTGCGCGAATCCTCGGCCGCGATCGGCAACGTCGTCAATTTGATCGCGCAGATCGCGCGGCAAACCACATTGCTGGCGCTCAACTCCACCATCGAGGCGGCACGCGCTGGCTCCGCCGGGCGCGGCTTCGCGGTGGTCGCGACCGAGGTGAAAGCGCTCGCGGTGCAGACCCAGAGCGCCACCGAAGAGATCAGCAAGAAGATCGACGCGCTGCAGAAGGATGCCGCCGGTTCGGTCGATGCGGTGCATCGCATTTCGCAGGCGATCGAGGCGATCCGCCCGGTGTTCGAAAACGTCAATGGCGCGGTGGCGGAACAGAACGAAACCACCAGCGCGATCTCCGAAAACGCCGCCACCGCCTCGCATTTCATCGTCTCGGTCGGCGACAGCGCCGCCGAAATCGACAGCGCGACCAAGGAAGCCGAAGCCCATGGCGAGAGCGTCGCCAAGGCCGGCTCCGCCGTCACCCAGTTTGCGCAGAAGCTCAAAACGCGCTGCGCGGTCCTGCTGCGTCAGGGCGACCGCGAGGATAAACGCAAGCGCGAAAAACTGCCGTGCAACCTGAAGATAGAGATCCAGACCGCGCGCGGCCTGGTCGCGGCGCCGGTCTACGAGATTTCCATGGAAGGTGTCCTGATCTGCGGGCCGGATGCCGAACGTTTGCCGCAAAACCAAAACCTCAATGCGACGATCGAGAGCATCGGCGCCTGCCGGATTCGCATCACGGAGCATTCCAAGGCCGGCGCGCAGGCGCGGTTCGAACGGCTCGATGCCGAGCTTGCCGAAAAGGTCGAAGACCGGCTGTGGATGATCCGCGACGAAAACACCGAATTCGTCACCCGCGCCATGGAAGCAGGCACCGCGCTGACCCGGATGTTCGAGGATGCGGTGGCGAGCCGCGCCATCGCCATCGACGACATGTTCGATACCAACTATGTCGAGATACCAGGCAGCAATCCGCAGCAACACTGCACCAAAATTCTCGATTGGGCGGACCGCGCGCTGCCGCCGTTCCAGGAGGCGTTCCTCGCCAAGGATCCGCGCATGGTGTTCTGCGTGATGATCGACCGCAACGGCTATTTGCCGGTGCACAACAAGGTCTATTCGCATCCGCAGCGCCCGGGCGATGTCGCCTTCAACACGGCCAACTGCCGCAACCGCCGCATCTTCAACGATCCCGCCGGCCTCGCCGCCGGCCGCAACACCCGCTCCTATCTGATCCAGAGCTACGCCCGCGACATGGGCAACGGCAAAACCATCATGATGCGCGAGATCGACGTGCCGGTGCGCGTCAATGGCCGGCACTGGGGCGGGTTCCGCACGGCGTATAAACTCTGACTTGAAGCGACCGATGACACAACCCGCAAGACTCGAACGTGCTGCAGCCACGCCTTCGCCCAGCGAACGTCTGGTCGATCAGCTGGCCAACCGGATCGGCACGCTTGGGGTCGAACTCGCCGACGTCGCGGGGAATCTGCAGGAAGTCGCCGGCCGCGTGTCGAGCCAGGCCGATCGCTTCGGCCATCTGCAGAAGACCGCCGAGACCATGGTCTCCGCCAACCACGGTATTGCAAACGCGTCGGGCGCGGTGCAGTCCGCCGCGACCGCGGCGGTGAGTGAAATCACCCAATCGCGCGGCGCGGTGGAGACCGCGGTCCAGCATATCGCCGAACTGATCGAGGCGGTGGCTCGCATCGAGCTTCGTCTCGGCGACGTCGGCGCTGCGCTGGCGCAGGTCGCCAAAGTCTCCGGCTCGATCGAGGCGATCGCGAAACAGACCAATTTGCTTGCCTTGAACGCTACCATCGAGGCCGCCCGCGCCGGCGCCGCGGGCAGAGGCTTTGCGGTGGTCGCCAGCGAAGTGAAGAGCCTCGCCGAGGCGACCCGCCAGGCCACGCATCTGATCGGCGATACGGTTCGCGATTTGGATGGCCAGGTCGGCAATCTGATCAGCGCCAGCGGCGATGCCTCGCTGCGGGCCAAGAACGCCGGCGAAGGCGCCCAGCAGATTCAAGGCATCATCGTCCGCGTCCAGGACGGTTTTACCGCGGTCGGCCGCGAGATCGACGGTGTTGCCAAAGCGGCTAGTTCCAATCTCGCGCATTGCGACACGGTGATCGATGAACTCGGCAACCTCGCCAAGGGCGTTGAGCTGTCCTCATCCGACCTCAAGCGCGCCGACGACCGGGTCGCGAAACTGCTCGAGCTGTCGGAGGGGCTGATCGAGCTGATCGCCGACAGCGGGGTCGAGACCTCGGATGCGCCGCTGATCCGCGTCGTGATCGACACGGCAAAGCAAATCTCGAAGGCTTTCGAGAGTGCGGTCGAGCGCGGCGAGATCACGGTCGGTCAGCTGATGGACGAAAAATATCGCGAGATTGTCGGTACCAATCCCAAGCAATATCTCACCGAGTATGTCGCATTCACCGACCGGATCTTGCCCGCGATCCAGGATCCCGTCCAAAAGATCGATCCCCGGGTCGTGTTCTGCGTCGCCTGGGCCAAGGGCGGCTATCTTCCCACCCACAATCCGAACTACCGCCTGCCGCAAGGGCCCGACCCGGTCTGGAACAATGCCAATTGCCGCAACAAGCGATTGTTCAAGGATCGCGCGGTGAAGAAGGTGGCGGCAAACACAAAACCGTTTTTGCTGCAGACCTACCGGCGCGACATGGGCGGCGGCAATTTTGTGCTGATGAAGGACGTCTCGTCGCCGGTCTATGTGCGCGGCCGCCATTGGGGCGCGTTTCGCATGGGTTTTCGGCAGTCCTGACGCCATCGGTGTTCGCGCGAAGCTCTCGCCGAAACACAATCCCTGGTGTAACAATGGCCGGACCGGCCACAGAGTTCAGCAGCACACCATGAAAAATCTGTTCGAAGCCGGGAAGCTTTTGCTTCTCGATATGGCGTCGACGTTCTTTTTCCTGATCCTCGTTCTGCTGACGCACAACGTGACCCTGTCGGTCGTGCTCGGCATGGCGCTGGGCGCCGCCCAGATCGGCTGGCAGTTCGCCCGCAAGCTGCCGATCGACACCATGCAGTGGATGAGCCTTTTCCTGGTGCTGGGGTCAGGCGCCGCCACGCTGCTCACCAACGACCCGCGGTTCGTGATGATCAAACCGAGCGTGATCTACACCATCGTGGGCATCGTGATGCTGAAGCCGGGATGGATGAACCGCTATCTGCCGCCCGTCGCCATCGAGATCATACCGGACATCGCCGTCATCTTCGGCTACGTTTGGGCGGGCCTGATGTTCTTTTCCGCCGCACTCAACCTGGTCATGGCGCTGAATTTCAGCGTGGTGACGTGGTCGGCGTTCATGTCGATCTACGGCATCGTCAGCAAGGCCGCCCTGTTCCTGATCGGCTATGCGACTATGCGCACCATCGGCGTGCGCCGCCGCCGTGCCCAGATGGCGCTGGCCCAATCCTGACGCATTCCCTCGGGCCGCCCAAATTCAAAAATTGATGCCGTAGATGAGCCGGGCCTGGTGTCGCTCGAAATTAACGAGATCGAGCGAGCCCGGCATCGCCGCCGAGTGGCCGGCCACCTGAAAGCTCCAGGCCGCCGTCAGGCGCGAACGTTCCGATAGCTGGAGGTAGAGGGTCGGCCCGACAAACAGCGCGTGGCCGGTGAAGACGTCGAGGCCAAAGCCTTCGTATTTTCGTAAGTAGCGCGCTTCGCCGCCGATCAGGACGCCGGGCTGCACTTGCGCCATCATCGCCCCTGCGACGCCGATCGTGACGTCATGCTCGGTCGTGCCGGTCGCCAGAAAATTCGTCCATTCCGGCTGGTAGAGAAAGTTGACGGCGGCGACCAGTTTGTTGGGAATGAGCTCGCGATCGAACGCCAGCGCAAAATCCGTTCCATACGCGCGCACATGTTGCCCGGAGGTTTCATCGAGGCGGTCGGCGTGCGGCTCGGCGTCGAATACCATGCCGAACGGAGAGCTTTCCCGATCCAGAAACCTGTAGCGAAAATCTACCGACGCGCCTTGCAACCCCGTTTGATTGACATCGTCGAATCCGGCGACGCCGCCGACATGGTAGGATGCTGCGACCGCGGAGATCTCCAGGCGAAAATTCTTGACGGGTACGAATTCGAGTTCGGCCGAGTTGGTCAGCGCGCGATAGGTGCCGGTGCTCTTTCCGAAGCGCCCGGTCGCTTGATTTTGGAATTCCCGCTCGCCGGCCTCGCCGACATCGGACCCGATAGTAAAGCCGAACAGATGCTCGGTATCGATGCCTTCGGCATGCAAGCCTAGCGGCAGCAACGTGCAGCCGACGACGATC
>DATBYN010000338.1:0-8357 GCA_036513695.1 Bradyrhizobium sp.
GCCGGGACGACATCGAGTTCACCCGATCACAATCTTCGTCTCTGGCCCCAGCCGCCGCAGCAAGCGCAGCATCGATGACCGCGTCATCGAGACGCATCCGGCGGTGGGGCCAAAATTCTCGCGCGCCAAATGCAGGAACACCGCGCTGCCGCGGCCCTTGATGCGCGGGGAAGAGTTGTGGTCGATCTCGACGATGAAATCATAGAGATGGTCGTCTCGCTTGAGGCGATCGCCGTCTTGATCGCGATGGCGGCGCACCGGCTGATTGTAATGACGGCTCTCGGGGTCCTCGCACCAGGCGTCCTCGGGCTTTATGGCGCGAACGGCCAAAAATGTACGCGGTCTTGGATGGCGATCGGCGCGCCACCACAATCGCCGCGGCCGAAAAGTGCCTTTCGGGGTCCCGCCGTCGCCTTCGCGCTTGTTGGCCTTGATTCCGCCGCGTCCGAGCGCCACCGGCACGGCCTGTCCGTCTGCGATCAGCCAGCCCCGGCGCGGATCGCCGGCGGCGGGCGAGATTCGGATCGCGGAAAGCGGCCGATTCTTTTTATAAGCGTTTGAAATGACGAGACTTTCCATGCGATTGGCGTAACTCCTTTTTGCCCCGGTTATGTCTGAATGTTTCTATTCCCCCGCATTACAGGACATTCATCCAAAACCTTCCGAATTCCGGGCTAGACTATCTTGCGGCTTGTTAATCCGTAACGGTCCCCTACCTCTGTACGAAGAAGACCTGACGAAGCCTTAGACTCTACCCATCAAGACCCGGCTGAAGGCGCTTCCACTCGCGCCGGCGCCCTGAAGAGGATTACCCATGGCCAATGCCCGCAAGATCCTGATCGTGGATGACGATACTGATCTTCGCGATACGCTGGTCGAGCAATTATCGCTGCACGACGAGTTCGAAGCCTCCGCCGTCGATACCGGCGCCAAGGGCGCCAGCGCCGCCAAGGCCAATGCCCCCGACCTCGTGCTGATGGATGTAGGCTTGCCGGATACCGACGGCCGCGAAGTCGTGCGCTCCTTGCGCAAGGGCGGGTTTAAAGCGCCGATCATCATGCTGACCGGGCACGATACCGATTCAGACACTATTTTGGGGCTCGAATCCGGCGCCAACGACTATGTGGCAAAGCCGTTTCGGTTTGCGGTGCTGCTGGCGCGGATCAGGGCGCAGCTGCGCCAGCATGAGGCCAGCGAAGACGCGGTGTTTTCGGTCGGCCCCTATAGTTTCCGCCCCGGCTCCAAGATGCTGACCGGCGCCAATGCCAGAAAAGTGCGGCTGACCGAGAAGGAAACCGCGATCCTGCGGTTTCTCTACCGCGCCGGCCAATTGCCGGTGTCGCGCGAGACGCTGCTGCAGGAAGTCTGGGGCTATAATTCGGGTGTCACCACCCACACCCTGGAAACCCATATCTACCGGCTGCGTCAGAAGATCGAAAAAGACGCCGCCAATCCCGAGATCCTGGTGACGGAAGCCGGTGGCTACAAGCTGGTGCCGTGATACGTTTGGCCGGGCGATTCGCGTCAACTGGCCCGAATAGCGCGTCCCGATCACCGGTCCTTAAATGTCGATCGAAGATGATGTTGCCCTGCTCGAGCGTGTCCCGACATTGCGCCTGTTGGGGACAACCGCGCTGCGCATGCTGGCGATCGGCTCCGAACAGCGCGATTTTGCGCGCGGCGATGTGCTGTTCAATGCCGGGGACGATGCGGACGCGGGATATATCGTTCAGCGCGGTGCGTTCCGGATCGATGACGGCGCAGGCGCCGAGATCGTCGTCGGGCCCGGTGCACTAATCGGCGAGCTCGCATTGATCGCCGCGATGCGGCGGCCCTCCACCGCGACCGCGCTGGAACATTCCTCCGTGATCCGCGTCGCCCGCAGCCTGTTTCAGCGCGTGCTGGAAAGCGATCCCGCCGCGGCGCGCCGGCTGCGCGATGAACTCGCCAACCGCACCAGCCAGATCGCCAGCGATATTTTGATGGCCGGCGCGAAATTGAGTATTTAGCTAATCGTCTTCCCGGCGAAGGCCGGGACCCATACGCCGCGGCCTTGCGATTTAGCTAGCGCTGTAGATAGACGGCTTTCTAACAACGACCATCGGTGGTTATGGGTACCGGGCTTCGCCGGGACGACAACAGCTACACCTCCAGCGTCACCGTGACTGGCACGTGGTCGGACGGCCGCTCCCAGCTGCGGGCGTCGCGCGTGATCTTGAAATCGCTGACCGCCTCTTTGAGCGCGCGCGATACCCAGATGTGATCGAGCCTTCGGCCGCGATCGCCGACCGTCCAGTCGGCGGCGCGGTAACTCCACCAGGTGTAGACCTTCTCCGACAGCGCGATGCGTTCGCGCGCAACGTCGATCCATTCGCCATGCGCCTGCGCCGCGAGCAGTTTTTCACATTCGATCGGGGTGTGCGAGACGACTTTCAACAGTTGCTTGTGCGACCAGACGTCGTTTTCGTGCGGAGCGACGTTGAGGTCGCCGACCAGGATATGGCGGTCCTCGCCGCGTGGGTGCAGCGGCTCGCAGGCCTTCATCTCGTCGAGAAATCGAAGCTTGTGCTCGAATTTTTCGTTCAGCGCGGGATCGGGAATATCGCCGCCGGCCGGAACGTAGAAATTATGGACGACCAGCGGTTTTGTCAGCTGCGCTTTTTCGCCAAATGCCACCGAGATGTGGCGCGAATCGATCTTGTCGCAGAAGGTGCGGATGTCGGTGGTCTCGAACGGCAATTTCGAAATCACCGCGACGCCGTGATAGCCCTTCTGCCCGTTGAGCGCGATATGCTCATAGCCGAGACGCTTGAAGCGCTTGCGCGGAAACGCGTCGTCGATGCACTTTGTCTCCTGCAGGCACAATACGTCCGGCCGCACCGATTTGATGAATTTTGCGACGATATCGATGCGCAGCCGCACCGAGTTGATATTCCAGGTTGTCAGGGAAAGCCGCATCGGGAGGATGTATCAGGGCGAAGCCAAAAAGACACGACCCATCCTGAGCGGCTGTGAATATGTCGCCGACCTCATCCTGAGGTTCGTGCTCGTTAGCCCGGCGTAGGGTATTTGGTGAAGTCGATCTTGAACAGGCCGGGATCGAGTCTCTTGGAGGTATCGAGATTATACACCGCGACCGTGGTGTCATACCCTTGCGGGTCTGTCACCGTCCACTGCTTGAGCTGGCCATCCTTGGCGCCGATCATCACCATCATGCGGCTGGTGCCGACCAGTGCCTGCTTCTCCTCGATGGTGACGCTGATGAAGAGATCATCGGCGGTCACGCTGACGACATTGGTGTCCTTCAGAAGGTCGATGCGGTCGGACAATAGATAGCGCAGCGGCGTCTGCGACAGCGGGTAGATGTCCTGGGTCGCGAGCTTGCGGTCGCGCACCGCGACCGACGATCCGTCGGCGATGATGGCAATCGGGCTCGGATCATCATATTCGAAACGCACCTTGCCGGGCTTCTGGATGTAGAAATCGCCCTTGGTCCTGCTGCCGTCGGGTCCGACCTGAACGAAATTTCCGGCCAGCGTCTGCAGCGACGACAAATAGGCGCTGACCTTGGCGGCTTGTGCCTTTTGGTTGGCGTCGAAGCTCGAAAAAATACTGGCAGGAACATTCCTGCGCGGATCGGGAATCACCGGCTCCGGGGGGGTAGCCGACGTCGCGCCGGTCGTCATCGGGGCTTTCTGCGGGTCCGACGCGCTCATCTGGACGCTGCTGCGCGCTTTCGGCGCGGGTTTTGGCATAGGAACCGTCTGCGCCGAAGAAGACGTCACACCAGATAGCGCTGCGACGCCGACGATCGATGCCGCAATCAGCGACGCCAATCCGGTGCGCATGCACGTTGCGAATGGTTCGGCCATTTGACGTTTTGGATTTCTAGTCAACGCGAGGTCCTGCCCAGGCATTCGCCCATGTTATCGTGGTTTCGGCCAAAGGAGATATCGTTTTTCCGTGAAAATTTAGTGCCAATTCGCAAGGTCCCTTGGATCGGTCAGTTTGTCTCAAAAGCGGCTTTCTTCTTCTTCGACCAAAATCTCGCGCTTTCCGGCGTGGTTCGCCTGGCCGACGATTCCTTCCAGTTCCATCCGCTCCATCAGCGACGCCGCGCGGTTATATCCGATCTGCAGCCGGCGCTGGATGTAACTGGTCGAGGCCTTGCGGTCGCGCTTGACGATTGCGACTGCCTGCGCGAACAGGTCGCCGCCGCCATCGCCGCCCATGCCGGTCTGGTCGAACACCGCGCCGTCTTCGTCGGTCGGCTCCTCCGCAGTGACGGCTTCGAGATATTCCGGTTGTCCTTGCGTCTTGAGATGGCGCACCACCTTCTCGACCTCTTCGTCCGAGACGAAAGGTCCGTGCACGCGGCTGATGCGTCCGCCACCGGCCATATAGAGCATGTCGCCCTGTCCGAGCAGCTGCTCGGCGCCCATCTCGCCCAAAATGGTGCGGCTGTCGATCTTCGAGGTGACCTGAAACGAGATGCGGGTCGGAAAATTCGCCTTGATGGTGCCGGTGATGACGTCGACCGACGGCCGTTGCGTCGCGAGGATCACATGCAGGCCGGCGGCGCGCGCCATTTGCGCCAGCCGCTGCACCGCGCCTTCGATGTCCTTGCCGGCGACCATCATCAGGTCGGCCATCTCGTCGACGATGATGACGATATAGGGCAGCGGATCGAGATCGAGTTTTTCTTCCTCGTAGATCGCCTTGCCGGTTTCCTTGTCGAAGCCGGTATGAACCGTGCGTGTCAGCGCTTCGCCCTTGGATCGCGCCTCCACCAGGCGGGCATTGTAGCCGTCGATGTTCCGCACGCCGACCTTGGACATTTTCTTGTAGCGCTCTTCCATCTCGCGCACCGCCCATTTCAGCGCGACCACGGCCTTCTTCGGATCGGTCACGACCGGCGTCAGCAAATGCGGGATGCCGTCATAGACCGACAGTTCGAGCATCTTGGGATCGACCATGATCAGGCGGCATTGATCCGGCCGCAATCGATAGACCAGGCTCAGGATCATGGTGTTGATGGCGACCGACTTGCCGGAACCGGTGGTGCCGGCGATCAACAGATGCGGCATCCGCGCCAGATCGACGATGATGGAATCGCCGCCGATGTTCTTGCCGAGGCAAAGCGGAAGTTTTGCCACGCTCTCGTTGCCGTCTTTCACCGAGAGCAATTCGCGCAAATAAACTTTTTCGCGATGCGCGTTCGGCAATTCGATGCCGATCGCGTTGCGGCCGGGGACCACGGCGACGCGCGCCGACAGCGCGCTCATCGACCGCGCGATATCGTCGGCAAGCCCGATGACGCGGGAGGATTTGATACCGGGCGCGGGCTCGAGCTCGTACAATGTCACCACCGGGCCGGGATGGGCCTTGACGATTTCGCCGCGGACGCCGAAATCTCCCAACACGCCTTCCAGCGCGCGCGAATTGTTATCGAGCTCCGACTTGCTGAGCGGCTGGCGATCCGACGCCTTTGGCGCGGTCAGCATCGACACCCCAGGCAGTTCGAACCGGTCGGAAGATTTTCGCGCGGGCGCCCGCGGTGCGGCCTTCTTGCGCGGGGCGCGCGCGGACGGGGCTTCGTCTTCGTCGTCGTCTTCTTCATCGAAATCTGCTTCGGTCTGCGGCGCCAACGCTAGCGCCGCGCGGCCGAGACTGGGCTCCTGACGCTCGAACGCGCCTGTGCGCGGCGCCGGAGCGCTTGCGACCAGCGAGCGGTAGGCCGTGGTCAATAACCACCCCAGCCGCGCCTTGGCGCTCATCAGGGCATGAAACGCCCATCCCAGCGAAACCGAGCCGCCGTCGTCTTCCTCTTCTTCCTCGAAGGGGGCCTCTTCGTCCTCGATCTCGCCCTCCTTGTCATCCTGCGCGCGTGAACCGATGCCGCCGGCGATCAGGAAGGTCGCCACCATGGCAACGAACAGGATGGTCCCGAGCAGCAGCCGATAGATAAAGCCGGGCGGACCGAACACCACCGCGGGCGCGCGCACCAGCGCGTCACCGACGACGCCGCCGAGCCCGGTCGGCAGTGGCCAGGCGCCGCCATGCGGCCAGCAGCTGGCAAAACCAGCCGATATCACCGAGCAGAGGATCCAGCATCCGAGCCGCAGCGCCTCGCGGTCGAAGCTGCGATGGGTCAGCATGCGCCAGCCCCACACTGCGACGGGGAGGATCAGAATGATCGCGCCGAGACCCAAAATCTGCATCAAAAGATCGGCGCCGATCGCGCCGGGATAGCCGACGATGTTGCGGATGGCGCGCGAGGTGGCGTGGCTCAGGCTCGGATCCTGCACCGACCATGTCATCAGCGCCGCTGCGACCACGCCGGACAGCGCGATCAGGCCAAGCCCCGCGAGCTCGCGCACGCGCCGCACCAAGACTTCGCGGATCGCCGTCGGCAAATGGCCGACCAGGGGAATGACACGTTCGATCGCCGGCATGCTCAAAAGGCCTTTGCGATTAATCGAGAATTTCGACGAGACGATGCAACGCCTCGGCTGTTGTTTCGCTGTCCGCTACCAGCGCGAGCCGGATATAGCCCGCGCCCGGATTGGAGCCGTCGGGTTGCTGCCGCGCCAGGTAGCTTCCGGGCACCACGCGCACGCCGCCTTCCTTGTAGAGCTTTAGCGTCGCGGCTTCGTCGCCGCCGCGCCCGGATACGTCGAGCCAGACGCAGAAGCCTCCGGCCGGCCTGACATAGTCATAGCGATTGCCGAGGATCTGATCGGCGAGATCGAATTTCATTCGGTAGAGCCTGCGGTTCTCCTCGACATGCGCCTCATCGCCATAGGCGGCGATCGCGACATGTTGCAGCGGCACCGGCACCTGAGGTGCTGCGACATTGCGCAATTCGTGAAACAGGCCGAGGAATTTCTTGTCGCCGGCGGCAAAGCCGACGCGCAGGCCCGGCAGGTTCGAACGTTTTGAGAGTGACTGGAACGCGACGACGTTCTTGAAATCGGGTCCGGCGCATTCCAGCATGCTGCCGGGCGCCTCCTTGGTATAGATTTCCGAATAGCATTCGTCGCTGAGAATCATGAAGCCGAAACGATCGGCGAGTCTCTTCAGATGGCTGAAATATTCTTTCGAGGCCACCGCGCCTTGCGGGTTTGCCGGCGAGGCGATGTAGATCGCAACGGTTCGCGCCAGAGTCGCTTCGTCGAGCGCATCGAGGTCCGGCAAAAATCCGTTGGCGAGCGTGGTCGGCAGGTAAATCTGCTCGCAGCCCGCGGCACGCGCGCCGGCGCCATAGGCCGGGTAGAATGGATTGGGCATCAGGATCGCGGGCCGGCCCGCCCGTTCGCCGACATAACGGGCGGCGGCGAGGCCAGCGAAAAACAGGCCCTCGCGGCTGCCGTTCAAGACCAGGATCTCGCTCTCCGGATCGACCGCGCGTGGCAGGGCGAATCGGGTGGAAAGCCAGCTTGCGGCGGCGCGCCGGAACGGGTCGATACCTTTTGCAATCGGATAGCGGCCGAACTCGGCGACGTGCTTTGCCAGCACCGGCCCGACAAAATCGGGTATGGGATGCTGGGGTTCGCCTAATGATAGCGCAATCAATGGCTTACCCGGCTGGTAGGGGGCCAATAGCTCGGTCAGCCGCGCGAATGGCGAGCGCTCGCCTGCTTCGGTGCCAGCGCCCTGCGGCGCGCGGGATGGAGCGGTCATAGCCATACGTTAAAGCGCCAGCCCTGTTGGGCGGCCGATCGCACGCGCAGACCGGCCGGAAATGGGATCAAACCACCATAGATACGGCGAGGTTAAGACGCGATTAACCATCGGCGAGACTGGACAAATTGCGCGGTATTACCATATTGCGGTGAGGTATTACTTCCGGAGGCTGCAATGGCAACCACAGTGACGAGCAAGGGCCAGGTGACGATACCGAAGCCAGTCCGAGATCATTTGGGGATCGGCCCTGGCAGCCGGGTTACCTTCCGACGCGCACCCGACGGTAGCATTATCATCGAGAAGGCTGACGGAACGCGGCAGCCGAGCCGTTTCGCCGAGTTGGTCGGCATCGCGGGTCCGGGTCCTTCTACTGATGAGATTATGGCGATGACGCGTGGCGAGTAGCCCGTGACGCTGGTGGACTCGAACATCTTACTCGATATCTTCACCAGGACGCCAAATTGGTGGGAGTGGGCAGTGATGCAATTGGAGGAGGCTGTCATACGTGGCCCGCTCCTCATCAACGATGTGATATATGCTGAGACGTCTGTCCGCTTTCACAGCATCGATGATTTCGACGTGGCGTTAGCCAAGGCCGGCGTTGCCGTTGCACCAATGCCACGTTTGGCGCTGTTTCTCGCTGGTAAGGCCTTTGCGCGATACCGAGGCTC
>DATBYN010000339.1:0-11988 GCA_036513695.1 Bradyrhizobium sp.
CCGGAGACGACAGCGATGGTTCCCTTCTTCGTCCAGATCAAGTGCAAGCTCGGCCAGTCCTACACCGTCGCCAATGCGCTTGCGGAAGCCGAGATTGCGTCCGAGATCTATTCCACCGCCGGCGACTACGATCTCCTGGTACAATTCTACGTCGACAACGACACCGACATCGGGCACTTCATCAACGAGAGAGTGCAGGTGCTTCCCGGCATCCAGGACACCCACACCATCATCACCTTCAAGGCGTTCGGCGCGGGCTAGGGCGGAGACTCGGTAGACGCGCAAGCCAGGCGTCCGGGCATGCCCGATGGATGTCCGCTTTCAGAGAGATGAACGGACTTCCTGCGGACGATGCTCGAGGACAGCTTTTGACACCCAACTTGGACATTGATGTTGAAGTGGAAGATTTTGCGCCACAGCTAGTCGAGCTTCAGCCGGAGCGATTTGACCACCGGCGCCCAGAGTGCAACGTCGGCGGCAAGGGACTGGCGGAATTTTTCGGGATTTGAATCGAGAGTGGGTTCGAAACCTCCCTCAATCAACAACTGCTGGTAGGCGGGCTCCGCAAGAGCCGTGCGCGTGGCCTGCGCGATCTGTTCGATGACCGGGGTCGGTGTACCGGCCGGCGCGAGCAGTCCAAGCGATAGTGTCACGGTCAAGCCGGGAAGGCCTGCTTCGGTTACCGTCGGAATTTCAGGCGCAGCGGCGAGACGCTTCGGACTCGTCACCGCGAGAACGCGTATTCTGCCGGAGCGGTGAAATTCGAGCACCTGCCCGGTGAATCCAGCCACGGCCATCGGGACCTGTCCACCGATAACGTCAGTCAACGCCGGCCCCATTCCTCGATAGGGCACCTGCACGATCTCGGGTGTCCCCGCGAGCAATTTGAATAATTCGCCAGTCAGATGGTTACTCGAGCCGACCCCGGTATGCGCGTAGGACAGCTTCCCGGGATTGGCTTTGGCATAAGTGATGAGTTCGTTAAGGGTCTGCGCCGGCACGGAGGGATTCACGGCGATGCAGAGAAAATTGGTTGCCACGGCCACAATCGGGTCCAAGTCCTTGACCGGATCGTAGAGCGGCCGGTTCTTGAGCAGGGCCTCGTTGACGTGAGGGAGCGTACCACCGAGGAGGATGGTATAGCCGTCCGGGCGCGCACGTGCGACAGCGGCCGCACCCAGCGAAGCGCCGGCACCACCGATATTTTCAACGACGACCGTGCCGAGCAGCGGCTTCATCTTTTCAGCCCAAGGGCGACCGAGGGCGTCGAACGCACCACCTGGCGGAAAAGGAACCACGAGCCGGATTGGCCGCGTCGGATAATTTTGCGCGACGGCGGTATGCACGATGGCTGGGAGCGCGGCGGCACTCGCCGCTAGATGCAAGAATTTGCGGCGCGGAAGTTTCACGACGGTCCCCAATCGATGCCGCGCAAGCGCGCGTGGACGTACAATTGTAAACTGTGAAGCTGGGACGCCCGCCGACAGCACCAGTGCTGCCTATTGCATTGTCCCGGGATTTCGGCACGCCCCGGTGGCAGCTCTCGAACAAAAACTATACCGATTGACGGAGTGCCTACAAGGGACGCGATGTCTCCCCCTGGCACAAAGCTGACCTAACCGTCGCCTTGGTGAACGTCCGCTGTTGGATGATAGTTTGGACATCCCGTTTCAAGAACGCCACGACAGATTTGACCCAGGCAAACGCAGGTCAAGAAATTGCGGTGCACCCCGCTATTCCCGGAGCTTGCGCTGGTAATTCCGGCGCGGGGCAAGCATAGTGGCGGCATCTCAATTCCGGATCGCTTCATCGGCGTTGATGATGTGGACACCCCGCCGCCAACGCCGGCCATTTTACGGAAATGTTGTTCGGACAACCGGAGGGCCCTGCCATGGCTGTTATGGTTTCCAACGAGGCAAAGCCTCAACACACATTCGATTCCGCCGAAATGGGCGCCATCGCGCATCTCTACCGGGGCGAAGTCTATCGCTCGACGATCTGGCGAACGCGGCTCGACAACACGACCAACTGGGCGATCGTCACGATGGGGATCGCGCTGTCGACGACCTTTTCCAGCCCGCAGGCCTCACCGCTGCCGCTGCTGCTGGTCGGGCTGCTGATTGCCGTGTTTCTCGGGATGGAAGCGCGACGCTATCGCTATTTCAATGTGTGGCGCGCCAGGGCGCGCTGGCTGGAGATGAATTTCTACGCGCCGATCTTCGCCGGTGAAGCGCGTGACCAGAACTGGCAGGCGATACTGGCGCGCGATTACACCACGCCGCGCCACCACATCTCGTTTTTCCGCGCTGCGGGGCGGCGATTGCGTCGCAACTACGTCTGGATCATCGCCGTCCAGGTGATTGCCTATTGGGGCAAGATAGCCATCCATCCGACGCCAGCGGCTACATTCGCGGAATTTATCGATCGCGCCGCCGTCGGCCCGATTCCGGGCTGGGTCGTTCTGATCATCGGCTTCGTCTACAATTTCGGCTGGCTGGCGTTCGCGCTTGGCACGATGTGGCTCGACCAGCGCCAGCACGGGGCGGGCGCCGCGGTGGCAATGGGCTAGCGGCGAGGCGCGCCCGAACTCAGGACTTGTCGCCGTCCTTCGCCTTCTTCTTCGGCCGCGGCGGTCCCTCGACCGGCGGCAGCGATTTGAGATAGTCCGCGATCGCCGTGCGGTCCTCACCCGATAATTGCGAGGTGTTCTTGATCACGCGCGCCATCGATCCGCCTGCGGTGTCGTTGTCGGGGGTCGCCCCGGTTTCGAGGAAATAGGCGATATCCTTCTCGCTCCAGTCGTCAATTCCCTTCGGGGTGATGTTCGGCACCCAGCCCTCGCCTTCGGGATCGGGGCCGCCCGCAAAACGTTGCGCGGCGATGATGCCGCCCAAGAGATTTCGCGGGCTGTGGCACTCGGCGCAATGGCCGAGGCTGCTGACCAGGTACGCACCCCTGTTCCACTGACTGGAATGTGTTGCGTCCGGCACAAAGGGCTTGTCGTCCATGAACAAAAGTTTCCAGATCCCGACATTGCGGCGGATGTTGAATGGAAACGGCAGGTCGTGATCGCGCACTTTGCCGGGCACCGGCGTCAGCGTCCTCAGATAGGCAAACAGGTCGCGGATGTCCTCGACCTTCGCATGCGCGTAGGAGGTGTAGGGAAAGGCCGGAAAGTAATGGAAACCGGCTGGAGAGATTCCCCGGGTCACCGCGTGGACGAATTCGGCCTCGGTCCATCGCCCGATGCCGTCAGTCGGATCGGGCGAGATATTCGGGGCGTAGAACGTGCCGAACGGGGACGGGATCGCAAGCCCGCCGCCGAGCCGCAGACGATCCGGCTGGCCCGGCACCGCATGACAGGAGGAACATCCTCCGGCGTTAAAAGTTGTCAGGCCGTTCGCAAGGTTTGGCGCATGGGCTAGCGCTGCGACCGCCGACACCGCCGGTGTCGCCGTCAGCCACCAGTAGATGCCAAAACCGGCAACGCCGGCGAGAACGAAGCTTGGGAGAATTCGTCGCAGCATTCACTGGTCCGTCACGATCCATCGCATTGCGGTAGCTAGTATGGCTGCAAATTCGGCCGTAGACTGCCTCCAAAATTTTAGGCGTTTGGGCGGTTTCCGGGAATAAATTCCGAATCGTATTGTTTTGAAACTGACACCATGACTTGAGGCCAACAGGGAGAAAACCATGTCGAATACCAAGACCATGCTTGCTACGCTTGCGCTGGGAGCAACCGTGGCCTTCGCCGGCCCCGCTTTTGCGCAGAAGATGAAAGCAACGCTGGATGGCAAATCCGAGGTGCCCGCCACCACCACCACTGGCACCGGCACGGCCGACATCAATTACGATCCTGCCACCAAGAAGCTGACCTGGAAGCTGACCTATTCGGGATTGTCGGGCCCCGCTACCGCTGCGCATTTCCACGGACCGGCCGAGCCCGGCAAGAACGCGGGCGTCAAGGTTCCGATCCCGAACGCGACCGCAAGCCCGGCCGAAGGCAGCGCCACGCTGACCGACGAACAAGCCGCCGATCTGATGGCCGGCAAGTACTATGTCAACGTCCACACCGCAGCCAATCCGGGCGGCGAAATCCGCGGCCAGGTAACGAAGTAATTTTTGGAATCCGCATCCCCCGCGGCGCTGTAAATCTCAAGAAAGAATCTTAAAGCCAAGAATCTTAAGGCCAAGAATCTTAAAGCAAAGAATCTTAAGGCCAAGAATTTTAAGGCAAAGGGTGGATCGCCAGACGGCGTCCACCCTTTTGTCATTGGAGCTACGCTCGTTCTGCGGTGATCTATTTGAGCTTCACCCGAAACGTCTCGTGGCAATCGGCGCATTTGGCTTGAATCGTGTCGAAAGCGACCTTCAGGCTGGCGGCATCCTTGATCGTGCCCTTGACGTCCGCGATCGCCTTGGCGACGGGCGGGACCTTCGAATCGAAATCGGCCTTGTTCTGCCAGATCTTCTGCGACGCCCCGTAGGTCGCGTTCACGACGTCTTCCTTGGGATTTGTCGCAAACGTGGTGGGGATCGTGGGGACGCTTTGTTCGAGCTGAGCGATCGCCGCATCGATCGCTTTCTGATCGTAGGGGGTCTCGCCCTTCACGGTCTTCAGGATCACCACATACATGCTCTTGCCCTGCGCCCGCATCAGATTGTCCTGCTTAACAGCGACATCCTGTTGCGCCATGACGGCGCCGACACCAAGCAACAAAACTCCCGCAACAACAACGGTTCGTATCATCGGCCAGCTCTCCGTCTCAAGAAGCGTTTGCAGACGCCGCGAACGCGCTTCAAGCGCAGCCGCGGCTCATCCATCGATAAACTCAGATCACAGTGATTTATTCCGCGCAAGATTAGATATCAGGGATTGATATCAGAGACTGTGACGGCGCTGATGCTCACGAATTGCAATCCAGACCCGCTCGGCAGTCGCGGGCATGTCGATGTGGTCGATCTTGTATTCGCGCCATAGCCCCTCGATGATCGCATTGACGACCGCAGGACAGGAGCCGATCGCGCCGGCCTCGCCCGCGCCCTTGACGCCCAAAGGGTTGGTCTTGCAGGGGACGTTGTGGGTCTCGAACACGAATGACGGTCCGTCGGATGCGCGCGGCAGCGCGTAGTCCATGAACGTCCCGGTCACGAGCTGGCCGTCCGTCGGGCTATAGACCGCCTGCTCCATCAAGGCCTGGCCGATGCCCTGCATCGCGCCGCCATGAACCTGGCCGGCCAACAGCAGCGGATTGAGCGTCACCCCGAAATCGTCGACGATGACATAGTTGATAATTTTTATGATGCCGGTTGCGGGATCGATTTCGACCTCGGCAAGATGAGTGCCGTTCGGATAGGTGCCGTCGGCTGCGGCGAACGTCGCGCTTCCGTTCAGCTTTGACGGATCGACGCCCGGCCGCTTGGCCAGATCGGCAAAGTTGACCGAGCGATCGGTGCCGGCGATGCGCACAATTCCGTCGTTGATCTCGAGATCGCCGGCACTGGTTTCCAGCGCTTCGGCGGCGATTTCCTTCAGCTTCTTGCCGAGCTCGCTTGTGGCACGCTGGACGCTGACGCCGCCTGTCGGAATCGACGCCGAGCCGCCAGTGCCCAAGCCCGTCGCGATCACGTCGGTATCGCCCTGCAAGACGTGGACGCGCTCGGGCGGCAGCCCGAATTGATCGGCGACGATTTGGGCGTAGGCGGTCTGATGGCCCTGCCCGCTCGACTGGGTGCCGATCAAGACCGTAACGTCGCCATTGGGATCGAGCTGGACGTTGGCGGTCTCCTCGCCCATCGTGCCGCAGACTTCAACATAGGTCGCAAGCCCGATGCCGCGCACTAAACCCTGCTTCTTGGCGGCTTTGGCGCGCTTGGGAAACTCTTTCCACTCCGCGATCTCCATGGCCCGCTTCATATGCGCGGTGAAGTCGCCGGAATCATAGACCTTGCCGGTCGCGGTCTTGTAGGGCATCGCACGCGGGGAAATGAAATTCTTGCGCCGGATCGCGTCCGGCGTCATCCCGAGTTTTCGCGCGGCGGCGTCGACCAATCGCTCGACGACGTAAGCCGCCTCCGGGCGTCCGGCGCCGCGATAGGCATCGACCGGCACGGTGTTGGTGAAGACCGTGCGGACGCGGCAATGGAAGGTCTGGATGTCGTAGAGACCGGGCAGCATGCCGGCGCCGCCATGGGGAATGTAGGGCCCGAAGGTCGACAGATACCCGCCCATGTCGCCCATCAGGTCGACATCCATCGCGAGGAATTTACCGTCCTCGGCAAGCGCCATCCGCGCGGTCGTGACGTTGTCGCGCCCCTGCGCGTCACCCATGAAGTGATCGGCGCGGTCGGCGGTCCATTTGACGGTCTTGCGCAGTTTTCGCGCGGCGACCGCGATCAGCGCGTATTCGCGATAGGGAAACAGCTTTGTGCCGAAGCCGCCGCCGACGTCCGGGCAGATCACCCGCATCTTTTCCAGCGGAATTTTCAAGACCATGCCGCCAATAATTTCCCGCAGGCGGTGGCTGCCCTGGCTGCCGATCGTCAGCGTCAGGTGGTCGCGCTTGGCGTCATATTCGCAGACCGCGGCGCGGGTTTCCATGAAGTTGGTGACGACGCGCGGATTGACGATGGTGATTTCGGCGACCGCATGCGCCTTGGCGAAGGCTTCGTCGACGGCCTTCTTGTCGCCGATCGGCACATCGAACAAGACGTTGCCGGGATGATCCGGCCAGACCTGCGGCGCGCCCTTTTTCACCGCGTTGACGACGCCGACAACGGCCGGCAGCGGCGTCCAGTTGACCTCGATCGCTTCAAGCGCATCGCGGGCCTGGTCGATGGTATCGGCGGCGACGAAGGCGATGGCATCGCCGACATGGCGCACCTCATCCTTGGCCAAAATCGGATAGGGCGGACCGGTGAAGGGATTGACCTCCAAATTGAACAGGCATGGAAGATTGCCGAGCTCCTTGACGTCCTCGGCGGTCAGGATCGCGCCGACTCCCGGCAGGCCGCGGGCGCGGCTGACATTGATGGTGAATTTCGCATGCGCGTGCGGCGAGCGCAGCACCAGCGCGTGCATCGTGGCTTGCGGCGCGACGTCGTCGGTGTAGCGGCCCTTGCCGCGAATGAGGGCATCGTCTTCCTTGCGAAGCACGCTCTGACCGATGCCGAATTTGATGGGAGCCATTTTACGTCCGTTTCCTTTTAGTTATTTTCGCCATATTGGCGCGGTTCGCGGACAAGCGCAAACGCCTTTAGCTCCGTACCAGCGATCTCAGCCAATCCCTGCCGAACAATAACAGGATCGATCCGGCATAGACGATGGTGCCGACCACGATCAGCAACAACAGTGCGGCCTCGTCGCGCAACGCACTCAGCCCGGCTAGATGCGTTGCAGCGAACCGGGCGGCGAACCATAACGTCGCCGCGAGCACCGCGCCGGAAACGACAAATTTTGCCAGCGATTGCATCAAGGTTTTGTCGAGATCGAGATACCCTCTTCGTACCGCAAACGCGAGTACTAACAGAAGGTTGATCCAGGCGCCGACCGCGGTCGCAAGCGCAAGGCCGACCTGGGCCAGCGCGCCGACCAGTGCGATCTTCAGCGCGACGTTGACGGCGACGCCAATGAGCGCGGCCTTCACCGGCGTTGCGGTATCCTTGCGGGCGTAGAAGGTCGCGACCGCGCTCCTGATCAGCACAAACGGGATCAAACCGACCGCATAAGCCGCGAGCGTTGCACCTGCGGCCGCGGCATCGGCCTTCGAGAACGCGCCACGCGCGAACATCGCGCGCATGATGACATCGGGAACGGTCAGGAACGCGGCGACGAACGGCGCCGAAAACAACAGCGTAAAATCGAAGGCCCGCCGCTGCGAGGCCATCGCGCCTTCCCGATCGCCCGCGGTTAGTCGCCGCGACATTTCCGGCAGCAATACCGTGCCGATCGCAATCCCGATCACGCCGATCGGCAGCTGGTTGAGCCGGTCGGCATAATACAGCGCCGACAGCGCGCCGGCGGGCAGGAAGGTTGCGATAATGGTGTCGGCAAACAGCGCGACCTGCGTCCCCATCGAACCGAGCGTCGCGGGACCTAGTGCTGCAAAGAAGGCGCGGACATCGTCATCAAGCTTGAGCGAAGCAAAGCGCGGCAGGCCGCCATGAAAAGCGAGATCACCGGCCAACAGAAAATATTGCAGAAACCCCGAAATCAAGACGCCCCATGCCGCGGCGTGGCCGGCTCCCGGAAACAGCGCGGCCAGCGCCAAGGTCGCCATCATCGCGATGTTGAGAAAGATCGGCGCCGCGGCGGCGCTGGCAAAGCGATGCATGACGTTGAGCATGCCGCCATAGAGCGTCACCAGCGTGATCAACAGAAGATAGGGAAAGGTGATCCGCGTCAGCTCGATCGCGAGCCGCCGCTGCTCGGCATCCTCGGTGAAGCCGGGAGCCAGGATGCTCATCGCCTGCGGCATGAACAGCCAGGCGACGATCAGCAGAATAACCTGCGAGACGAACAGCAGGGTGAAGATGCGGTCGGCGAATAATTTTGCGGATTTTTCACCGCGTTCGCCGTGGACATGCGCGTAAGCCGGCACGAACGCCGCGTTGAAGGCGCCTTCGGCAAAAATCGCGCGAAAATGATTGGGCAGCCGCAGCGCTACGAAGAACGCGTCCGCCACCGGACCCGCACCGAGGATCGCCGCGAGCATGATGTCGCGCGCAAAGCCGGTCAGCCGCGAAAGGAGCGTGTAGCCGCCGACGGTGAAGATACGACCGAGCATGCGCCGCTTCTACAGCATAGGGGGGCGCTTCAAAACGGTGAAATCAGGTTGAAACTGCGCCGCGCACAGCCTGGATAATCCGCTCCTGCGTCGCTTCGTCCAGATAGGCATGCATCGGCAGGCTGATGACGTCGGATGACAAGCGCTCGCAGGCCGGCAGGCCGCCGTCGACGACCGGAAAATCCTTGTAGGCGGTCTGCTGATGCATGGATTTCGGATAATAGATCGCGGTCGGAACCCCTTGCGCCTTCAGCGCGGCGGCAAAGCCGTCGCGGTCGCAGCCTTTGGGCAGGCGGATGGTGTATTGCGCCCAGACCGACGTGCAGCCGCTGGTGAGATGCGGCACGGTCACGACATTGCCGAGCCCCCACGCATAGCGCTCCGCGACTTCGTTGCGCGCATCGATCTCGCCCTCGAAAATCTTCAATTTCTCGAGCAGGACCGCCGCCTGCACCGTATCGAGCCGTCCGGTGAGCCCGAGCCGGACATTGTCGTATTTGTCAAAACCCTGGCCGTGGACGCGGACGCTGCGCAGCGTCTCCGCAAGCGTGTCGTCGTCGGTAAAGATCGCGCCGCCATCGCCAAAGCAGCCGAACGGCTTTGCCGGGAAAAAGCTGGTCGCGGTCGCAAGCCCAAACGTGCCGAGACGGCGGCCCTTGTAGCTTGCACCAAAGGCCTGCGCCGCGTCATCGAGCACGAACAGGCCCTCGGCTTCCGCAATCGCCGCGATGGCATCATGGTCAGCGCTCTGCCCGAACAGATCGACCGGGATCACGGCCACCGGCTTGAGCCCAAGCTTTTTCGCGGTGGCGATGCCGCGCTTGAGCGAACCTGCATTGATGTTGAACGTCGCCTCGTCGACATCGGCGAACACCGGCGTCGCGCCGGCCAGCGCCACCGCCTCGCCGGTCGCGCAGAAGGTGAACGACGGGCAGAGCACCGCATCGCCCCGGCCGACGCCTTTTGCCATTAGCACCATCAGCAGCGCATCAGTGCCGCTGGCGCAGCTCACGACATGCTTGGCGCCGCTGAACGCCGCAAGCGCAGCCTCGAGCTGTGTCACTTCCGGACCATTGATGAACTGGCAATGGGCAAGCACCCGGGAAACCGCCTGATCGACGGATGCACCAAGCCGGCGGCGCTGCGCGGCAAGGTCGATGAAGGGGACGGGTTCCGGACGCAGATGCTGGTTCATGGAGCCTTGCAGGGATTGAGAATGAGACATCAGGGCGCAGCTAGCCGACGACGCGGCGCGGCCCCTTGCGCGGGGGTGAGGTAGCGGCAGGTTTTGACGGCGTCTCCAGGCAGCGAGTCGCGATTTCGAGGCTGGCGACACCTTCGTCGCCGGTTACCGCGGGCACGTCGCCGGAGCGCACGGCGTGAAGGAAGGCTATCAATTCGGCGCGCAGCGGCTCGTCATGGCCGACCGGGAGATGGCGCATCGAGTAGGCGCCGTCCGGCTTGAAGCCGAAGCATTCGGTGACCTGGCGCGTGAGCAGATCGCCCATGACATATTTGCCGCGGGTCGCAACCGTGACGTTGCGCGCCTTGAACGGGGTCAGCCAGTTGGTGTTGATATGGGCGAGTACGCCTGACGCCGTGCGGAACTGCAATAGCGCGATGTCCTCGCGCTCGGCCACCGCGCTCGAGAGCTGCGGCTGCACCTCGACGATATCGGACTCGGTGAACCAGCGGATCAGATCGATGTCGTGCACGGCGAGGTCGATCACCACACCGACATTCGACATCCGCGGCGGAAACGGCCCGACGCGGGTGATCGCGATCGAAAGAATATCTTCGCTCGATATCGCCTGCTTGATGGCGGCGACCGCCGGATTGAAACGCTCGACATGGCCGACCATCAGCGTCACCCCAGCGCGGCGGGCGGCGGCGACGATGTCCCGCCCTTCTTCCACCGAGGACGCGATCGGCTTCTCGACCATGACGTTGATGTCCTGCGCGATGCAGGCGAGCGCGATCTCGTGGTGAAGATGGGTTGGCGCTGCGATGGTGACGGCATCGACCCCCTCCGCGATCAATTCGTCTAGACTGGCGAAGGTGCGGCAGCCGGTCATTTCCGTGGCGCGGGTGCGGTGCGCCGGCAGCGGATCGACGACGCCGACCAGCGTAACATCGGGTAGGCCTGCGAGCACGCGGGCATGATTGCTGCCCATCACACCGGCGCCGATGACGCCGACCCGAAGCGCATTTTTCGCCTCGCCCTTGCCGCCCGATGCGGGTCCTTTGGAATTCATATCGTCAATCCCACCCAATATTCCCGCGGCGCGAACCGCCCCTGCGAACACCCAACGCGAACACCCAACGCGAACACCCAAGTCGCTCTCTAGCACGTCGCCACACATGTGGCGAATGCCGAGAGCCGATCCCGGACACGTTTTGATTCAAAAAATTACATGATTCTGCCGCATCTTGCCGCCGGCCTGAACACCGCGCAGGCCGCAAAACCCGGGTTCCACCTGATTCGCCGGATCGCCCGCCAGACCGTCTAAGCGCGCCGGTAATCGTCCTCGATGCGGATGATGTCGTCCTCGCCGAGATAGCTGCCGGTTTGGACCTCGATCAGCTCCAGCTGAATCTTGCCGGGGTTTTCCAATCGATGGGTGGCGCCGATCGGGATGTAGATCGATTCGTTCTCGTGAACGATCTTGACCAGTTCATTGACGGTGACCTGCGCAGCGCCTCGCACCACGATCCAGTGTTCGGAGCGATGGTGATGCTTTTGCAGCGAGAGCCGGCCGCCCGGCCTCACGACGATACGCTTGACCTGATGGCGCACGCCCATGTCGACCGATTGATACGAGCCCCACGGCCGGTGCACTTTGAGATGTTCCTCGGTGACCTCCGGCGCGACGGTTTTTAATTTTGCCACCAGCCGCTTCAGGCCGTTGGCATCCTTCTGCCGCGACACCAGCACAGCATCCTGCGTCGCCACCACCACGAGATCATCGACGCCTTCGAGCGCAACCAGCGCCTTGTCCGACAAAACATTGCAGTTGCGCGAGTCCTCGAACACGGCCGAGCCCTGCGCGGCATTGCCTTGGCTGTCCTTGTCCGACAGTTCCCACACCGCACGCCAGGAGCCGACATCGGACCAGCCGCACTTGACCGGCACCACGGCGGCGCGCGCGGTCTTTTCCATCACCGCGTAATCGATCGAGATCGCCTTCGCCGATCCGAAGGC
>DATBYN010000340.1:0-2188 GCA_036513695.1 Bradyrhizobium sp.
GATCGAGATTCCATACTTCGCGCTCATGTCCTGGAACATCCGCCCCAGCCAGTCATTGGCGACGGTGGCGATCAGGTCCGGCACGATGCCCAATTTGGCACAGCAAAATGCCGCCGTGACGGCATTGCCGCCGAACGAGACTGCATAGGCCTTGGCGACGTGCTTTTCGTCGCCGGTCGGCATGTGGTCGGTAATGAAGGTGACGTCGATATAGGTCTGTCCAATGAAAAGGGCCTGCATTCGCTTTCCGTCGTGCGCTGATGGGTGGTCCCGGCGGCACGCTACACTAGCACCGGTTCGGCGGATCATTGAAATTATTCGCGTATCGTGCGCCGGAACGGCTTGAGATAGCCATGGGGCGGGATTACGACCGTCCGTTAGGCATCGTCCGTGTGCCACGCGCCGAACCAGCGGCCACTTTCTAAGTTCCTGGCAACGAGACAGGGGAGGGGTGCGATGACCGTCTATTCCGGCCCGGTATTCGATATGGCGGCAAACCAGTTCGCGGTGATCGCCGATCATTTGTCGATCCCCTTTGACGAGCGCGACCGCCTGCTGCTGCCGAAACGGGCAATCACGGTCTCCTGTCCGATCCATCGGGACGATGGCACGATTGCAGTGTTCGAGGGCTATCGGGTGCAGCATCACCTCACCCTTGGCCCCACCAAGGGCGGCACGAGATTTGCTCCCTCCGTTGACATCGGCGAGGTCGCAGCACTTGCGATCTGGATGAGCTGGAAATGCGCACTGGCAGGTCTCCCCTATGGCGGCGCCAAGGGCGGCGTGCGGGTCGACCTCTCGCAGCTGTCCAGGCGCGAATTGGAGTTGCTGTCGCGGCGCTACATGCAGGAGATGATCCCGTTCGTCGGACCGCATACCGACGTGATGGCGCCGGACATGGGCACCAACGAGCAGGTGATGGCCTGGTTCATGGACACCTATTCGATGTATCAGGGCCACACCGTGACCGAGATCGTCACCGGCAAGCCGGTCGCCTCGGGAGGTACGGTGGGACGGCGCGAGGCGACCGGCCGCGGCGTGGCGCATCTGGCAAAACGGGTCTTGAACGAACTTTCGATCAACCTCAACCATGCCACCGCCGTGATCCAGGGTTTTGGCAATGTCGGCTCCTATGCCGCGTTCGAATTGGTCCAGTTCGGACTCAAGGTGATCGCGGTCTCCGATCACACCGGCGCGCTCTACGACAAGGCGGGCCTCGATATCCCGGCGCTGATGCGGCACGCGAGTGACCACGGCAGTATTGCGGGGTTTTCCAATGAGCTGCATTTCGACCCCGATCAGGTTCTCACATTGCCCTGCGATGTGCTGGTGCCGGCGGCGATGGAGCGCGTGATCGACGCGCACATTGCGCAAAACCTGAAATGCCGGGTGCTGGCGGAAGGCGCCAACGGTCCGACCACGCCGGACGCCGATCTGGTCCTGGAAAAACGCCAAGGCGAGATTTTTGTGATCCCGGATATCCTCTGCAATTCCGGCGGCGTCGTGGTCAGTTATTTCGAATGGGTGCAGGATTTGCAGCAATTGTTCTGGGAAGAGGAAGAAGTGACGCGGCGCGAATACCACATCCTCGATCGCGCCTTCGACCAGATGGTCGCGCGCGCGAAGGCCGACAAGATTCCGCATCGTACCGCAGCGATGGCGATCGGGGTGGAAAAGGTCCGCGCCGCCAAGACCACGCGGGGGCTTTTTCCGTGATCACCGGGCTCGATCACGTCGTCGTTCTCGTGCGCGATATCGCAGCAGGCGTTGCGGCCTACGAAACGCTGTTTGCGCGCGCGCCTTCGTGGCGCAATATCGGCGACGGCGCCCACCGCGTCCTGTTCACCCTCGATAACATGACGCTGGAGCTGATGGCGCCCGACGGCGACGGCGCGACCGCCGAGCGCATTCGTAGCGTCATTGCCGAGCAGGGCGAGGGGCTGGCGAGCCTTTGCTTTCGAACCGGCGACATCGTCAAGATGCACCGCAGGCTCGATCGGCTGATGCTGAAACCCGAACCGGTCACTGACGCCGAAAGCCGCGACGTGACGTCAGGCGCCACCTTGTCCTGGAAGCGCACACGAGCAACCGAAGCGACGCGCGGCGTCCGGTTGTTCTTCCTCGAACTCGCCGGCGAGCGCCCGCTGTCGGTGCGGTCGACAGTTGCATCGATCACCGCGCTGGATCA
>DATBYN010000341.1:0-6708 GCA_036513695.1 Bradyrhizobium sp.
CTTTTTCGGCTCCAAGGAACTCGCCGATCAGGCGGTCGGGCTGTTGTTGCAGATCTGGCCGAAGCAGGTGGCCGATTCGCTGTCCGGCGAAATCCACGATGTGCTGACGACCAGCCGGGGCGACATCCTGACCATCGGCGCTATGCTTGCGGTATATTTTGCCTCGAACGGCGTAGAAGCGCTGCGCGTCGCGCTCAACCGCGCTTATTCGGTGGTCGAGCCGCGGCGCTGGTACTGGCTGCGGCTGGAATCGATCGGCTATACGCTGGTCGCCGCCATCACGGCGCTGGCGATGGCGTTCCTGATCGTGCTTGGCCCGCTCTTTATCGAGGCGGCGCGGCGCAATATTCCGCTGATCGTCGAGACCAAACAACAGTTGCTCAGCGTCTCGCGCTACGGCGTCACCATCACGGCGCTGATCATCGCGCTGCTTATTCTGCATGCCTGGCTTCCGGCGGGCCGCCGGGGATTTCTGCAGATCCTGCCGGGCATCATCTTCACCCTGGTGGCCTCGCTGGTCTCGGGCATCGTGTTCGGCCAGTATCTGGCGCGGTTCGCCAACAACTATGTCACCATGTATGCCGGCCTGGCATCGGTCATCATCGCGCTGGTGTTCTTGTACTTCATCGCCGCGATCTTCGTCTATGGCGGCGAACTGAACGCCGCGATCATCAAGTCGCGGTTGCCGCACGGCGTGTCGCTTCAAGCAGCGCAGTCGCTAAAGCCCGCGGAGACACAGGCTTGACCAGAAAGGCGTCGGCGCCGGCCGCGCGCGAGGCCGCTTCGTCGTCGCCGCGGCCCGACACCCCGATGATCGCGATGCGGCCGAGCGGCGGGCTTAGGCTCCGAATCCGCTTGATCGCCTCGATGCCGTCGATGCCCGGCAGCACCATGTCCATCAACACCGCATCGAAAGCGCCCTGCGCGATCCGCTCAGTGGCCGCCTCGCCGCGCCCGATGAATTCCGCCTGGTGGCCGAGTTCGGTCAGGATGGTGTTGAGCACGACGCGGCCGAACGGATTGTCCTCGACGCTGAGAACCCGCAGCGCCTGTGCCGAATTAGACGGCAAATAGGAACCTGCGCCCGACTTCACCGCTTTTGAGGCTTTCGCGTCGGCCAACGTCACCGTCAGCGTGAAGGTGGTTCCTCCGCCTTGCCGTTGCGCGACCACGATGTCGCCGCCCATCGCGCGCGCCAGCGCCTTGACCGACGACAGTCCAAGCCCCGCGCCGCCAAAGCGCGAAGCGATCGAGACATTGGCCTGCGAGAACGGACGGAACAGGCGCTTGATCTCGTTGAGCGTGAGGCCGATGCCGCTGTCGGAAATTGCAAACGCGACACTGAGCTTGCCGCTGGCGCCGCGGATCGGCTTGACGACAAGCGCGACGCCGCCGGCTTCGGTGAACTTCACCGCATTGTCGATCAGGTTTTCCAGCGCGGCGCGCAGCCGGACGGGATCGCCGATCACCAGCGCCGGAAGCTTTTCCGAAATATCGACCTCGGCGTGCAGGCCCTTGGCCGCCGCCCGGCCGGCAAGCGAATCGCCGGCGTTGCGCGCCAGCGCCCGCAGGTCGAACAGGTCCTGCCGGATTCCGACCGCGGCATCGCCCCTGGCGGCATCGACAAACAAGGTCGCTAAGCTTGCGAGATGTTCGGCGCCGGCCTTGATGGTATCGACCCAGCGCTTCTCGCGCTCGTCAAGATCGGACGTCGCCAACAGATCGCTGATGGCAAGGATTCCGGTCAATGGCGTCCGGACCTCATGCGCGAACGCGGCGAGCGCCGCCTCGACCATGCCGGGCGTAGCACTCTTGATGGCAGGCTTCCTGACGGCACGCTTCTTGACCGCAGGATTGCGGGCCTTGCCGGCGGCAACGCGTGAAGCACGTTTTCTCGGCGGCCGCTGCTTGGAGGGCCGCGTAGAGCGCTTTGAGCGCGATCTTGCCGCCATGATTCCCCTAAGCCCGGCCCTGCGCCACCATGCCACGGCAGGGCTCCCGGAGTCACCCCGGAGCGCCGTTTTCCACCTGCCGATCGGCCTGCGGCAATCCGCCCACCACATCATGGCAACAGGCCGACCAGACGGCGGATGTCGGCCGGACTCACGCCGGAAGCGCGGAGTTCGCGCAAGCCCGTGGCCGCTGTCGATTTCGAAAGCTTTTGTCCGGCGCCATCGAGGATGAGGCGGTGGTGCCTATAGGCGGGCTCCCGCAAGCCGAGTAGTTCCTGCAGCAACCGGTGGACGCTGGTCGACCAGAACAGATCCTGGCCCCGCACCACCTCCGTCACGCCCTGCAGGGCGTCGTCTATGACCACCGAGAGGTGATAGCTGGTCGGCGTCTCCTTGCGCGCCAGGATGACGTCTCCCCATCCCTCCGGCCGCGCCGCCACCGCGCCGGTTTCGCCATCGGGCCCCTCGCCGCGCTCGGTCCAATCGAGATCGCCGGCGCGGGCGCGGGCCGCCGCCATGTCGAGCCGCAATGCGTAAGGCACCCCCGATTCGAGCAAGCCCGCGCGCTCATCGGGTGCGAGCAATTTCGCCGTGCCGGGATAGAGCGGCGCACCGTCGGGATCGCGCGGCCAAGGGGTGCTCGCCGCGTTCGCCTCCCGCGCTGCCACCAATTTTGCAATCTCAGTGCGGCTCTCGAAACTCGGATAGATCAGACCCTGGGCGGCGAGCCTTTCCAGCGCATCGCGATATTGCGCCAGGTGCTGCGATTGCCGCCGCACCGGCTCCTCCCAGGCGATGCCAAGCCAGGTGAGGTCTTCACAGATCGCAGCTTCAAACTCCGGCTTGCAGCGGGCCAGGTCGATATCCTCGATGCGCAGCAAGAACCGCCCGCCGGCCTCACGCGCGGAATCGAAATTCAGCAGCGCCGAGTAAGCGTGGCCGAGGTGCAGATAGCCGTTCGGGCTTGGGGCGAAGCGGAAGACGGGCGGCATTTGGGTCTCAACACTTGTCATTGCCGGACTTGATCCGGCCATCCATCCTTCAAAGACTCTGTTACGATAGTAGATGGATGCGCGGGTCTTTAGCTCGAAGACGCGCTTCGCGCTTCTGCCCGCGCATGACGCTTTGTGCAAGACCAAGAAATGCTCATCCATCTCGAAACCCAGACCGACCTCGAAGACGCCGTCCATGTGCTGCTCAAGCAGGATCCGCGGCTGAAACCGATCTTCGAGATCGCGGGCATGCCGGCGCTGCGACAGCGCGAGCCCGGTTTTACCGGCCTCGCTGCGATCATCTGCGGCCAGCAGCTCTCCACCGCCAGTGCGGCTGCGATCTGGGCCCGCCTCACGGCCGCGTTCGATCCGCTCCATCACGAGAGCTTGCGCAAGGCGCGCGCCGACCGGCTCGGCCGGCTCGGCCTGTCGGCGGCCAAGATCAAGACCCTGAAAAACCTCGCGCGCGAAATCGCCGCCGAGCGATTGAATCTCGAGGTGCTCGCCAACGAGGACGCCGATGCCGCGCACAACACGCTCACCGCGCTGCACGGCATCGGCCCGTGGACCGCCGACGTCTATCTCTTGTTCTGTCTTGGCCATGGCGACGCATGGCCCGCCGGCGACCTCGCCGTGCAGGAAGCGGTGAAGATGGGCCTCGGCCTGAAGACGCGGCCAACCGCAAAACAGATGACACCGCTGGCGGAGCCGTGGCGTCCGTTGCGCGGCGCCGCCGCGCATCTGTGGTGGGCCTATTACCGCGCGCTGAAGAAACGCGAGGGCGTGATCGGCGAGAGCTGAAAAAGCGAACGATGTTTTAAACAAGATAGTTGTTGCAAAACGTTCATCGTCGCACGCAAAGATCACGGCAGCGAAAAACCCGGGATCGAAACCATGAACTCCACCGACTTCGTCGTTGCACGCAACGATCTGCAGCAGTGCAAGATCATCGAGACGCGACTGCCTGACGCCGCCACATTGCCCGATGAGGCGCTGCTGATCAAGATCGATCGGTTTGCGCTCACCGCGAACAACATCACATACGCGGTGCTTGGCGACGAATTGAAATACTGGCAGTTGTTTCCGGCGCCCGAAAATTTCGGCAACATTCCGGTGTGGGGATTCGGCGAGGTGATCGCATCGAAGCATCCGGGCATCAATATCGGAGAGCGACTGTTCGGCTATTTTCCGATGGCGACGCATCTTGTGATCGAGGCCGCAGACGTCAGCAAGCGCGGCCTGCGCGATGCGGCCGCGCATCGCCAGGGCGTGGCACCGGTCTACAATATCTATGCGCGCGTCAGCGGCGATCCCGCCTTTGCCGGCCGGCAGGGCGACTTTCAGGCGCTGCTGCGGCCTCTTTTCATGCTGTCGTTTCTGGTCGACGATTTTTTGGCGGAGAACGAATTTTTTGGCGCACGCGGCGTGATGCTCTCCAGCGCCTCCAGCAAGACCGCGTTCGGGCTTGCGCATCTCTTGCATACGCAGCGCAAGGCGATCCGCGTGATCGGGTTGACTTCGGGCGGCAATACCGAATTTGTCAAATCGCTCGGCTGCTACGACGAAGTCGTGACCTATGACCGCGTGACGTCGTTGCCGTCCGACCAGCCGGTCGCGTTCGTCGACATGGCCGGTAACAGCGAGCTGCGCGCCAAGTTGCACCAGCATTTCGGCGACCAGATAAAATATTCCGGGCGTATCGGGCTCACCCATCGCAGTTCGTTGCCGGCCGAGCCGCCATTGCCGGGCGCGAAGCCGATCTGGTTTTTTGCGCCCGACCAGATGCGCAAGCGCGCCAAGGAATGGGGGCCGGGCGGCATCGACACCAGATTCAGCGCGGCGTGGTCGGGCCTTGCGCCAATGCTGGACCGATGGCTCGAGGTCATCGAAGGTCGCGGCGAGGGGCCTGTAAAGCAGATCTATCAGGATACGCTTGCCGGCCGCGTTCCGCCGGATCAAGGGCACATCCTGTCGCTGACGGCATAGCGGAGTTCTCCAAGGCGCCCTTTCTGCGCGCTCCCTGAGGGTATAGGTTTTGCCGGCAGGGAAAACGCCGCGCAGACGGCTGCAGTGGGAACGCGCATGCTGGACAGAACGGACGATATTTCGTTCGCGGCCGTAAACTGGCTGGCGCAATTCGAAACTGCGCTGGCGGCATCGGACGGCGTCCTGCTCAAAACCCTGTTTCACCCGGACAGCTATTGGCGCGATGTGCTGGCGCTGAGCTGGAACCTGCAGACCATCAATGGCGCGGACGCAATCCTGAGCGAATTGAAGGCCCGCGCCGGCGGCGCCGTTCCGCGCGCGTTCCAGATCGATCCCGACCGTGCGGCGCCGCGCCGGGTCACCCGTGCCGGCACCAGCAGCATCGAAACGATTTTCAGATTTGAAACCTTGGTGGGGCGTGGCAGCGGAATTTTGCGGCTGATCCCCGATGCCTCCGACAATAACCGGCCGAAAGCCTGGACGCTGCTGACCGCGCTCGACGAACTGAAGGGCTTTGAGGAAGCGCTTGGGAGATCGCGGCCCCGCGGGCAGGCCTATTCGCGCGATTTTCGCGGACCGAACTGGCTCGACCTTCGCAAAGCCTCGGCCGAATACGCTGACCGCGATCCCACTGTGCTGGTGGTCGGCGGCGGCCAGGCCGGGCTTTCGATTGCCGCGCGCTTGAGGCAATTGCAGATCGACACCTTGATCGTCGACCGGGAGCTGCGCGTCGGCGACAACTGGCGCAACCGCTACCATGCGCTGACGCTGCACAACCAGGTGCAGGTCAACCACCTGCCCTATATGCCGTTCCCGGCGAACTGGCCGGTCTATATCCCCAAGGACAAGCTCGCCAACTGGTTCGAGGCCTATGTCGAGGCCATGGAGCTGAACTACTGGACCGGTACCGAATTCGAGAGCGGCGCTTACGACGAGGCGGACGAACGCTGGTCGGTGACGCTGCGCCGGACCGACGGTACAAAGCGCATCATGCATCCGCGCCATGTCGTGATGGCGACCGGCGTCAGCGGCATTCCGAATTTGCCGGATATTCCGGGCCTGAAGAATTTTACGGGCACCGTTCTGCATTCCAGCCAATATGGCGACGGCGAGAGCTTGCAGGGCAAACGGGCACTGGTGATCGGCACCGGCAATAGCGGCCACGATATCGCGCAGGATCTTTATTCGAGTGGCGCCAACGTCACGCTGGTGCAGCGCAATTCGACGCTGATCACCAATATCGAACCATCGGCGCAACTGGCCTACGCCGCGTATAACGAAGGCACGCTTGAGGATAACGATTTGATCGCGGCCTCGATGCCGCTTGCGCTGGCTAAGAAAAGCCACGTCATGATCACCGACCAATCGAAAAAGTTCGATCGGGAATTGCTTGATGGATTGGAGCGGGTCGGCTTCAAGCTGGATTATGGCGAGGGCAACACCGGATGGCAGTTCAAATATCTCACGCGCGGCGGCGGTTACTATTTCAATGTCGGCTGCTCCGATCTGGTGGTGCGCGGCGAGATCGGACTGAAGCAGTTTTCGGATATCGAGACGTTCACAGCCGACGGCGCGCGGATGAAAAGCGGCGAGACGCTTGCCGCCGATCTCATCGTGCTCGCGACCGGCTACAAGCCCCAGGAACATCTGGTCCAAAAACTGTTCGGCGTTGCGGTCACCGAGCGCATCGGCCCGATCTGGGGATTCGGCGATAGCCAGGAACTGCGCAACATGTACACCCGCACGCTGCAGCCCGGCCTCTGGTTCATCGCCGGCAG
>DATBYN010000342.1:0-19053 GCA_036513695.1 Bradyrhizobium sp.
TGGTGCCGGCGGTATGGCGCACATAATCAGCGGTGAGGGTGGCGATGCCGGACAGCCGGCCGACAAAATTCAGAGCGGTGCGCTCGCCGGCCAGCACCGCGCGCGCCGGGCCGGATATCGTCAGCACATGCGCGCCGTTCGCCACGGCTGCGCCATCGCGAACATGCGCCTGGATATTGATATCTGCCGACAGCTTTTGGAGCGTCGCGACCGCCAGCGGCAGGCCTGCGATCACGCCCGCCTGCCGCGCCACCATGATGGCATGCGCCGGCGTTGTCTCCGGAATGGCGGCAATCGAGGTGATGTCGCCGGCGCGGCCGAGATCCTCGTCGAGCGCGCGCTGCACGGCCTCCTCGATTGCGAGCGGCGACAGGAACGCATCCGGCTGCAACAGCGAGGCTGGATTTATCATGAGGTGCATCTCCGTCTCAGGCAATCATCGGCTGCGCTATTCGCGCCGGAGCCGGCTCTGCGAGCAATGCCGCGATCTCCCGCGCTGCTGCCAGCGTCGTCATGGTGCGACGCGCCAGCGCCGGTTTTTCGCTTGGATAATCGCTGCGGTAATGCCCGCCGCGGCTTTCGCGCCGCGCCCATGCCGAAGCTGCGACCAGCAGCGCCGTGGTCGCCATGTTGCGCAGCGCGATGTTTTGAGCCTCCCGCTCGATCGCCGCAAACGATCGCACCGCTTCCGCCAGCCGGTCCGCGTCGCGGATCACGCCGACATGCGAGGTCATCATCGCCCGCAGGCTTTTTTCGGTCGCCGCTGGCATCGCGCCATTTTGCGGGTTTGTCGAAATCGTCGGCGAGCGGGCAGACGCGGCGATGGTCTGGCCGGCGATATCCTCCGCGATGCGCGCAGCAAAAACCACGGCCTCGAGCAGCGAGTTCGACGCGAGGCGATTGGCGCCGTGCGCGCCGGTCGACGACACTTCGCCGCCGGCCCACAATCCCCGCAACGACGTACGGCCGTGCTCATCGACGGCGATGCCGCCCATGTGATAATGCGCCGCCGGCGCCACCGGGATCGGCTGCCTTGCCGGATCGATGCCGGCTTCCATGCAGCTTGCATGGACCGTCGGAAATTTTTCGGCGAAATGCGCACCCAGCGCCGCTCGGGCATCGAGGAACGCGCCACGGCCGGCTTCGATCTCGGCGAAAACCCCGCGCGCGACGATGTCGCGCGGCGCGAGTTCGGCGAGCGGATGCCGCGCGATCATAAAGCGTTCGCCTTTGTCGTTGATCAGCGTGGCGCCTTCGCCGCGCAGGGCCTCGGTCGCAAGCGGCGCCGGATCGCGTCCGACCATGATCGCGGTCGGGTGAAACTGCACGAATTCCGGATCGGCGATCACAGCGCCGGCGCATGCGGCGATCGCAAGCCCGAGGCCGCTGGCCTCCGCCGGATTTGTGGTGACGGCATAGAGGTGCCCGATGCCGCCGGTCGCCAGCACTACCGCGCGCGAGGCAACGGTCACAGGTTTTGCCGCGGTATCGCCGACTTTACGCAGTTGAAGCCCGGTGACCGCGCCGTCCTCGGTCAACAGGGCCTCAGCGGCAAAACCTTCGATCACGCGGATCGAGGGCGTCCTGCGCACCGCGTCGATCAGCGCCGAGATGATCGCCTTGCCCGCCATGTCGCCGCGCACATGGACGATGCGCCGCGCCGAATGCGCAGCTTCGCGTCCGACCGCGAGCTTGCCTTCGAGGTCGTGATCGAAGGGAACGCCGTACTGCAACAGGTCATGGATGCGCGCGCCGGCTTCGCGCGCGAGGCCAAGCGCGATCTTCTCATCGACGAGGCCCGCGCCGGCGGCGATGGTATCGGCCGCATGCGCCTCCGCGCTATCGCCCTCTGCGACTGCGGCGGCGATGCCGCCTTGCGCCCACGCCGTCGAGGCGCCCTGGCCGAGCGGTGCGGCGGAAATCACCGTGACCGGCCGCGGCGCCAGTTTCAGTGCGCAGAACAGGCCGGCAAGGCCGCCGCCGACGATAATCACATCGTCAGTGTCGCGGGTGAGGTTTTCATGATCTGACATGGCTTCTTCCTCTTTCGTCGTCCCTGCGAAAGCAGGGACCCATACGCCGCGACTCATCAATGGGGCGATGGGGTAGTTACCGTTTGTGACAATCAGCGGCGGTGGTTATGGGTCCCTGCTTTCGCAGGGACGACAGCGGTTGTTCAATTTTTCAGATTGATCATCCGCTCGACCGAACGCCGCGCCTTCTCGGCGATCGCGGGGTCGATGGTGACTTCCTCGCGCATGTAGATCAGGCTGTCCAAAATCTTGGCCAGCGTGATTCGCTTCATGTGCGGGCACAGGTTGCACGGCCGCATGATCTCGACGTCAGGCAGCTCGGCCATGACGTTGTCGGCCATCGAGCATTCCGTGATCATCACCACGCGCTTGGGATGCTTGTTGCGCACCCAGTTGATCATGTGCGCGGTCGAGCCGGTGAAATCGGCCTCCGCCAGCACGTCGGGCGGGCATTCCGGATGCGCGATGATCTGCACCGAGGGATCAGCTTCGCGATAGGCGCGCAGCTCCTCGCCGGTAAATCGCTCGTGCACCTCGCAGGCGCCCTTCCAGGCGATGATTTTTACGTCGGTCTGCGATGCCACGTATTTTGCGAGATATTGATCGGGGAGAAAAATCACCGTCGGCGCATGCAGGCTCTCGACCACCTGCACCGCGTTGGAAGAAGTGCAGCAGATATCCACCTCCGCCTTCACGTCGGCCGAGGTGTTGACATAGGCGACGACAGGCACGCCGGGGAAGCGTTCGCGCAACAGCCGCACATCGGCTCCCGTGATGCTCGAGGCCAGCGAACAGCCGGCACGGGAATCCGGGATCAGCACCGTCTTCTGCGGATTGAGGATTTTCGAGGTCTCCGCCATGAAGTGCACGCCGCACTGCACGATGATGTCGGATTTCACTTTGGTCGCTTCGATCGCGAGCTGCAGCGAGTCGCCACCGATGTCGGCGACACAATGAAAGATCTCCGGCGTCTGATAATTGTGCGCCAGGATCACCGCATTGCGCTCCTGCTTCAGTTCGTTGATCGCCTTGATGGTGGGCGCCATCAACGGCCATTCGACCGGCGGGATCACACTCTTGACCCGCTCATAAAGATGGGCGGTCGCGCGTTCGACCTCGGGGGTCCATTCGAGCTGCGGCATCGGCAACGCCGCCGCCCGCCCAGCTGGGCTGACGGGGGTGCGCGCTTGCGCGTTGGGACGCCTTTGCGCGGACTTTCGAAAATCGTCGGGACCATAGATTCCAGCGATCGGCATATTGGTCTCCTTGAGTCTTCACATATACTCAATTTGAGTATATTTATGCCTCGAGAAATCCGGCCGCGAAGGGCCGGCGTTCTACACGAGAAAGTTACTTATACTCAATCTGAGCAAATAGAATGTAGCATGCACACCGGGACGCCGCCAGATGCCGAGGCGGTCAAATCCTCAGGGCTGCCCGCCCTGATTTGCATCGCTGCATTGCAGGGGCTTTTTTTGCGACGCGGCGATTGGATTTTCATGCAAGTGCATTAACTCCCCGTAATGTAGCCGGTCGGCCGTTCCGATCCGGTAGCAGACCTTGGGGAATTCGCATGAGCGCAACTACGGGAGACCTCCGTCCGTCCGACGGCATTAGCAACTGGCGTACGCCGCTGGTGATCATCGTGTGCGGCAGCCTGATCGGCATGCTGACGTTCGGGCCGCGTTCGGCCTTCGGGTTCTTCATGCAGCCGATGAGCCACGACTTCGGCTGGGGCCGCGACGTGTTCGCGCTCGCTCTCGCGGTGCAGAATCTGTTGTGGGGTATCGGTCAGCCATTTGCCGGGGCGATCGCCGACCGCTTCGGCACCGTGCGCGTGATCTCGGTCGGCGCGCTGATGTATGCATTGGGCCTGGTCATCATGCGTTACGGCTCGACGCCCGCCTCGGTCGAACTTGGCGCCGGGCTTCTGATCGGCTTCGGTCTCTCCGGATGTTCGTTCAATTTGGTGCTGTCGGCGTTCGGCAAATTGCTGCCAGTGGAATGGCGCGGCATCGCGCTCGGGGCGGGGACTGCGGCCGGATCGTTCGGACAATTCTTGTTCGCGCCAGTAGGCGTCGCGCTGATCGACAATTTCGGCTGGCAGCCGGCATTGATGGTGTTCGTAGTCCTGATGCTGCTGGTGCTCCCGCTGTCGCTGGCGCTGATGACGCCGAGTGTGGCCCCGAGCGATGTGCCCGTCGCGCAGCAGCAATCGTTCAAGCAGGCGCTGGCTGAAGCTTTTGGGCACCGCTCCTATGTGCTGTTGGTGCTCGGCTTCTTCACCTGCGGCTTTCAGCTCGCTTTCATCACCGTGCATCTTCCGGCCTATCTGGTCGATCGCGGCGCGTCGGTTCAGACCGGCGGCTGGGTCATTGCCACCATCGGCCTGTTCAACATCGTGGGATCGCTGAGCGTCGGCTGGCTGCAGAGCAGGTTGCCGAAGCCCTACATCCTGTCGGCGATCTATTTCACCCGCGCGATGGCGACGGTCGCCTTCATCTCGTTTCCGATCACGACTTTCTCCGCCATCGCGTTCGGAGTCGTCAGCGGCCTGACCTGGCTCTCGACGGTGCCGCCGACATCGAGCCTGGTCGCGCTGATGTTCGGGACGCGGTGGCTGGCGACGCTTTATGGATTTGCGTTCTTCAGCCATCAGGTCGGCGGGTTCCTCGGTGTCTTGCTCGGCGGCATCGTTTTCGAGAAATTCGGCTCGTACACGCCGATCTGGTGGCTTTCAGTGCTGTTCGGCGTGCTGTCGGCGCTCATCAACCTGCCGATCGTCGAGGCGCCGGTGGCGCGCCCGGTTGCGCAAGCTGCCTGATCCTCTTCATTTGAGCATGATCTTTTCGGAAAACCGGTTTCCACTTTTCCGGATCATGCTCTAAACATCGCGGCTGAGAAGACCGGGAGGTACCGTTGGGAACGTTCAAGGCGATCAGGATCGACAAGGCGGAAAAAGGAACCACCGCAGCGCTCACGCAATTCGACGAAGCCGAATTGATGGAGGGCGACGTCACCGTTCGGGTCGAATGGTCGACGCTGAACTACAAGGATGGCCTTGCGGTAACCGGCAAGGCGCCGGTGGTGCGGCGCTTTCCGATGATCGCGGGGATCGATTTCGCGGGCACCGTCGAGCAATCCTCGCATCGGCTGTGGAAGGCTGGCGACAAGGTCGTTTGCAACGGCTGGGGCCTCGGCGAGACCCATCTCGGCGCCTATGCCGAAAAGGCCCGCGTCAAGGGCGATTGGCTGGTGCGCCTGCCGGAGGGGATTTCGACGCGCGACGCAATGGCGATCGGCACCGCCGGTTACACCGCGATGCTCGCGGTACTGGCGCTGGAAAAGCAGGGCGTGATGCCGAACGGTGGTCCGGTGGTCGTCACCGGCGCCGCCGGCGGGGTCGGCTCGGTTGCTTTGGCGGTGCTCTCAAAACTCGGCTACCACGCCATAGCCTCGACCGGCCGGATGTCGGAAGCGCCTTATCTCAAAAGCCTCGGCGCGACCGAGGTGATCGATCGTGGCGAGCTGTCGGGGCCCGCCAAGCCGCTCGCAAAAGAACGCTGGGCGGGCGGCATCGACAGCGTCGGATCGACCACGCTGGCCAACGTCCTCTCGATGACAAAATACGCCGGCGCCGTCGCCGCCTGCGGCCTGGCCGCCGGCATGGACCTGCCCGGTTCGGTGGCGCCGTTTATTTTGCGCGGTGTGTGTCTTCTCGGCATCGATTCCGTGATGTGCCCGATCGAGCTCCGAAAAACCGCCTGGCAGCGCCTGGCGAGCGACTTGGACAGAGCAAAACTAGCTGAAATCACTCATGAAATCGGCCTCGACCAGGTCATCGATGCCGGCGCCAAAATCCTCGCCGGACAGGTCCGCGGCCGCATCGTGGTAAAAATTCTCTGATCTTGTTCAGACTTTACCAACCAAGCTGCTCCAATGTTGCCATGGTTGGTATGGTAAGCAGCGGGTAAAGACAAAAGGCTTTGCCCGTCGCTCAGTTAGGGTCGGAGTATCAGCATGCTTGCGCGTTTCGTGTTGGGGGCCGTCACGGCCGGGGCTGTTGTTGTGCCCGCGTTGGCCGGACAGATGAATGCCGAAGAAGCGCGCAAGTTCGTAGCCGGCAAGGTGTTCGCGTTTACCTGTTTCGATGGCACCCGCGGCGCAGGCCGTGTCCTCGATGACATGGGAGCGACCGGCGCGGTGCAATTTTCGGGCTCCGGTCCGATCCGTCGCGTGCGGCTGCCCGGCAATACGCTGCAGATCCGCGGCCAGGCCGTCTGCGCCTCGCTCAAGGGCCTTCCGTTCGAGCCATGCTTCAATCTCGACAAGAAAGACGAGCTTTCTTTCCGCGGGTCGGTCTCCGGCATGGGCTTTGCGTATTGCGACTTCCATCATCAGGGCGCCGCACAGATGCTGATGGCGCGCGCAGTGGCGCGTCCACGTTCGCTGCACCCGCCGGAGCACACCGGATCGGTAGAGGTGTCGGCGCGTGTCGAGACCCCGCAGGTCGAGGCCGCAAGGATCGAGCCGGTCAAATCCGAGCCGGTCAAATCCGAGACGCGACCGGAGCCTCAAAAATCGGAAAGCGCACCGGAGCTGCGCCGCTCGACCGATTGATCGGGCGCGCGCCTCTCGGGGCGGCGTACGCGCCACGCCGTATTCTTACGGGCCGATAGTTTCATGTCTTGGTAGCGACTTCCGATCAAGTTTGTCGAGAATCGACAGGCTGTGGGGGCGGCTCAACACATGGGTTCAACGATGCCGCTTTATTTCTTTCGGATTAGCCATGGTCGCTATTCCGGCGCTTCCGAACAGGCCACTGAGTTCGAGAGCCGCGAAGCCGCCTGGGCCGAGATGACCACGGTCTGCGGCAATCTGCTCAGCGGCATTTCGCGCAGCCTGAAACAAAACGCCGAATGGCACATGGAATTGCTGGACGAGGCCAAAAAGCCGGTATTCAGAATCCGCCTTGTCGGGGAGACGGTGGGGTAGGCCGGCGAGCTGCGTCGGCGCTTTTGTCGCCATTCGAGATGTTGCGGCTCGTTCGATCATCGCTGCACTCATCGCCTGGATTCCGTTTCGCAATCCCGCTGCGTGTATTTGCCATCCGCGACAAGCGCAAGGTGCCATAGCCGGCGATTGCCGACCGATTCTCCGTATTCTTACTCAAGCTGAAATTAACGATAACGTGGAATCGTGACGCTATTGCTCGAACGAGCGCCACCTCGCTGCATTTTGCAAGGACCTATCCGATGTCGTTTTTCAATCTCCGAATCCGTGGCCGGCTCTACGGAGGGTTCGCCGCGCTCTTGCTGTTTTGCTTGGCGCTCGCAGGCTTCGCGGTGTTGCAGCTGGGAGAGATCCGCACACAAGTCACCTCGCTGACGGTCCAGTCCACTAATGCGATCCGGGCCGGTGAAATCGCAACCGAGCTCCAGGCCATCCGCCGCGCCATCCTTCGCTACGCGTTCGACCACGACGATGCGTCTTTCGCGGAAGCCGAGAAGCGGCTGGCAAAAACCACGGACCTTCTTGAAACCGTCGGCAAGACGACGAGGTCCGAAGAGCGGCGTGCCGCCTACGTGGAGATCGCAAGAGACGTCGAAGCGTTGAAGGCCAAGCGCATTGCGCTTGGCGATGCCGTCAAGCAGATGGTCGCCGGCCGCGACCTGTTGTTCACCGAGGGCGACAAGATGGCGGCCGACGTGCAGAAATTCGTCGAGGTCGCAGAAAAGAGCGACTTCTCGCAAGAAGCTGGCCCCCTCGAGACCAAAGTGCTTTTGCTCCGGGTCGCTAACTGGCGGATGCTGGCGACCCGCGATCCCAAGGGTATCGCAACCTTCAAGACCAATCTCGGAAAGGCTCTGGCGCATATCGAGGCTCTCGAGAATGCCGGCCTACCGCCGAAGCTTGCGAGCCTCCTGAAGGACGTCAAGACGGGTGTCCTCAAGTATGCCGATGCATTTGAGAAAACGGGACCCAACCTGCTGCTCACAGATGAGCTCTACTACAAAGCCGTTACTCCGTTGACCGTCAGCGCCATCGGAAAAGTCGATGCCGTTAAAGAATCAATCACGAAGGCGTTTGAGAATACCAAAGCCCAGACCGAGGACCGCATCAGCAGCACCGTCACCATGCAGGAAGTCGTGGCCGTGGCGGCTACCTTGCTTGGGCTATTGATCGCGTTCCTGATCGCTCGCGGGATCATCGGCCCGCTGTCCGGCCTCACCGCCGGCATGAAGGAACTCGCGGGCGGCAATTTCGGCGTGGTTCTGCCCGGGCTCGACCGCAAGGACGAAGTCGGCGACATGGCGCAGGCGGTCGAGACCTTCAAGGTCAAGGCCGAGGAGAAGGCCCGCATCGAGGCGGAAGCCAAAACCAAGCAGGACCAAATCGCCGCAAATCAGCGCAAGGCCGACATGATCAAGCTCGCCGACAACTTCGAGTCCGCGGTCGGCGAGATCGTCGAAACCGTCTCCTCGGCGTCGACCGAGCTGGAAGCCTCTGCCACCACGCTGACCTCCACCGCGGAGCGCGCACAGGAACTTACCAGCATGGTCGCGGCAGCTTCGGAGGAAGCCTCCACCAATGTGCAGTCGGTGGCCTCGGCGACCGAAGAGATGGCGTCGTCCGTCAACGAGATCAGCCGCCAGGTGCAGGAATCCGCACGGATGGCCACGGAGGCGGTCGATCAAGCCCGCAAGACCAACGATCGCGTCAGTGAATTGTCGAAGGCCGCCAGCCGGATCGGCGATGTGGTCGAACTGATCAACACCATCGCCGGACAGACCAATCTGTTGGCGCTGAACGCCACCATCGAGGCTGCCCGCGCTGGCGAAGCCGGCCGCGGTTTTGCCGTGGTGGCTTCCGAAGTGAAGGCGCTGGCGGAGCAGACGGCGAAGGCGACCGGCGAAATCGGTACACAAATCACCGGCATCCAGGCAGCGACCCAAGAGTCGGTCAACGCCATCAAGGAGATCAGCGGCACCATCGAAAAACTGTCGGAGATTTCATCCACCATTGCGGCAGCGGTGGAAGAGCAGGGTGCGGCGACGCAGGAGATTTCCCGCAACGTGCAGCAGGCCGCCCAAGGCACCCAGCAGGTCTCTTCGAATATCGCTGACGTGCAGCGCGGCGCCGGCGAGACCGGCACCGCCTCGTCGCAGGTTCTGTCCGCGGCGCAGCTATTGTCCGGCGACAGCAACCGCCTCAAGCTCGAGGTTGGCAAGTTCCTCTCTTCGGTGCGCGCGGCCTGATCTAGCCGACCGTGAACAGCGCCTTGCCGCGATTTTTCGATGCCACGGCGACCGCCTCGGCGAGCTTGGCGAATCGGTAGGTGCCGGCAATCGGCGCGTGGATCGCACCCGAGGCCACCAGTGGCGTCAGACGATCGTACATCTCTGTGATCTGATTTGGCTTTGCGCTGTTGAACCAGTTGGCCAGCCAGAATCCGCGGATCGAAATGTCGCGGAAAATGAGTTGCGCCGCCGGAACGACGGATGGTTTGCCGCTGATCGTGCTGTAGAACACGTGCACGCCTTTTTCCGCAACACACCCCAAGAGATTGGTCGTCGACGTGTCGCCCACCCCGTCCACGGCGAGCGCGATCGGCGCCTTGCCGGTCTCGGCCGCAACCCGCTTAGCGAGATCAGGTCCGTCGATCAGCACGACATCGCCGCCGACGGCCTTGAGCTCGGCAACGAGATCGTCGCGCCGCACGACATTGATAGTTTTCAGGCCGAGCGATTTCGCAATCGGTATCAGCGCCCGCCCGACGCCGGAATTGGCGCTGTTCTGGATCACCCAGGACCCCGACGGTAGAGTGACAAAATCGGTCAATATCAGATACGCGGTCGGTGGATTGATGCCCAGCATGGCGAGCTGTTGGACGTCGCCATTTGGCAGCGGCCGCAGACGGCTTGCGTCCGCCTTGATCCGTTCCGCCCAGGCGGGCGCCGGATAGGGCACCAGCGTGCGGTCACCCGGTTTCAAGTGCTTGACGCGGTTCCCGACAGCGATGACGCGGCCGACGCCTTCGGTTCCCATCACGCTCGGTAGCTTTGGCCGATAGCCATAGCGGCCTGAAATCATCAGAAGATCGCTCATATTGATCGGCGAAGCTTCGAGTGCGATGACGACCTCGCCCTCAGCCGGCGCGCCGACGTCGGGGATCTCGACCACTTTCAGGACCTCGGCTGGATTGCCGAACGCTTCAATCTGGATCGCTTGCATGTTTGTTTGCTCCTAGTTATGTACTACATAGTACGTAACTAGGATCGCGCGTCAAGCAAGTAGTCTCATCGCCTGATTTAACGTGGCATGTACCCGGGCCGCGTCCGGCGCATCTTTTGCCAGTACCATCAGCCCCAGATAGATCGCCATGATCGCGCGGGCGGCATCATCGGGGTCAAAACTGTCGGAGAATTGCGCGCGATCGGCACGGAGCCGGCTGCTGAGCAGTTGCTCCAGTTTGCGGTTGAAGCGCTCAATCCGCTTGCGGACCTCGTTCTGATCGGAGGCGCCATCGGCCGCGGTATTGACGGAGAGGCAACCGCGGCTTCCCTTGGTGCCCGAGCAGAACGGGATAAACCCCTTAAGCCAGCGCTCGATCGCGTCGCGCGCCGACGGTGCTTCTTTGAGGATGCGCTCGGCGTTGTCGACAATGCGGGCGTGATAGCGGTCCAGCACTTTCAGGAACAGTGCATTCTTGTCGCCGAACGCCGCATAGAGGCTCGGTTTGTTAAGGCCGGTGGCGGCGGTGATGTCGTCGAGCGATGTGTTCTGGAATCCTTTTTGCCAAAACACGTCGCGCGCGAGGTCCAGTGCCTCGTCGGGATCGAAACTGCGCGGTCTTGCCATCGGACCTATCTACGCGCTGGCGGGCGAAATCGCAAAGAGCGGCTTCGGGCGGCACTCAAGCTGCATCAAGGGCTGGCCTGAACCGTTGTGTCGCCTGGCGGCGTTGCCTGCCGCCGGAACAAGATTCGCTGATACAGCCAGCCGATCGCCACCAGCACCAGCCCCAGACACATGAACGACAGCGCGCGGTAGACGCCGGTCAGCGTCGACATGTCGATCAGGAACGCTTTCAGGATTGTCAGCGCGATCACCACCGCCGAAGCGAGCCGGGCGCGCTGGGAATTGACCACGATGCCGATGCCGAGCAGGATCACGCCGAACAAAAGCCACGCAATCGAATAGGTGTATTGCTCGGCGCCGCTGGTCGCCCCGCTGGTCAAGAGCGCGCCGTGATAGAGCCTGCGGATCTCAAGCGTGACATAGCTCAACGCCAGAACCAGCGCCCCGGCCGCGATGGTGTTGCCATAGGCCGCGGGGCGCCGGCCTGCCACCGCATAAGACAACAGCAACATCAGCATGGCCGGCAGCGCATAGCCGAGCAAAATGCCGTTGATGAAGGCACCGCCGATGTTGATCGGCCAGATCGCAGGATTGTCCAGGAACAACAGCCCGAACACGCTGGCCAATCCTGCAAACGCCGTCAGCACAACGGCACTGATGTTGTGGACGATGCTGCCGGAGCGGATACGCAGCCGTTCCAGGCCGATCGCCATGGCGAGCGCAACGCAGACCTGCAGCGCCGTTTCGGTAAGGCCGGCGGTGCCGCGGTAGACATCGCCATCGTTCACGGCATGACGGATTTCCATGAACGCCAGCAGTACCGTGAACAGGATCGCCGCCGATTCCACCGTGCGCAGCGGCGCGTCGTCGCCGCGGCGGCGCAGGAAGTGGCTTGCGGTCCAGAACGAGGCCGCCGGAATGCCGTAGCCCCATAACAGCCAATTGAAGATTGGCGTGGTGCCGACGGCGTCGCCGACGATGCGCGGCTGGTAGCCGACGCGCAGCACCACGAGGCCCGCCAGAATGGCGGCAAGCGAGCGCAGGAACGGGATCGGCCGTTGCATCGAGATCCACGCCGTGCCCATCGACATCAGCGCCAGCGCGATCGTGAGCCAGCCTTTTTCGAGCGCAAATGTCAGCGCCAGCGCCAGCGCGCCGAGCGAACCGGTTGCGAACAGTGCGATCGAAATCGGCAGGCCCGGGCGATTGTCGCGCCTAGCGAGAGTTTCGGTCGCCGCGCCATAGGCCGCTGCAAGGACCACCGCCAGGATCGCAAACGGGATCGAGCGATCGAGATGCGCGATGCGGGCATAGAGCGCGATCAACAGCGCGAGCGGCGTGAACACCGCCGCGGCCGACCATACGACGGCAACGATGGCGCTGGCCGCGCGGCCCTGCGCCAAAAATCCAGCAACGCCAAAGCCCGCCGCGAAGATCGCGGCGGTGACTAAATGCAACGACACCGAACTGTCGGTTGTGGCAGGGCCGATGCCCGGCAGCGGCCCACCCGGCAGCACCAGCATGTCCGGATTGCCGCGGACCGCCCATTCGGCGAACACGACAAAGACAAGTGCTGCCGCAGCGGCGATTGCGCCGGTGGCAGCCGACGCGCGCCAGGCCACGAATAATGTTGCGGCGACCAGCGCGGCGAACATGATAATGGCGGTATCGGCGTGAGAACTCGCGAGCACGATCATGGTCGCGCCCAACAGATAGGCCGCGAGCGAGCCGGAGGAGATCGGCTCGATTTGCCCTTGCTCGGCCGGCGGGCCGAACATGAACCCGCACACCACCAGCAAGCTTGCGAGCACGAACCCGATCATCACATGGAACGCGTGCGGTCCAACCATCGTCGGGCCGCATTGTAGGCAAGGAAAAGTCCAGAGCAGCGCGAATACGATCGTGGTGACGGCGAGCCAGCGCCATAGCCTGATCCGCGCGAGCCCAAAGGCGGCTGCGGTGACGATGGTGAGATAGATGTACAGCGCCCAGAAGTCGGGCTTTTGCGACGAAACCAGGATAGGCGTGACGAAGGCGGCGACGAGGCCGAGGCCGGCGAGCGCCGGTCCGTGCAACAGCGCCGCGGCCAGCGTGCCCAGCGCCACCATCCCCAACAGGATGAACGCTGTTGCCGGTGCAAGGAAATCGTACAGCGCATAGGCGGCGTAAACGGTGGCAAAAGCGACCGCAGTGCCCGCGGCGGTGAGGATGGCGGGAATGTTGGCGATCGGAAGCGCTTCGATCGCCGAAATGTTCTCCTTGCGGCGGGTCCATTCACCCGCGGCAAGCAGCGCCAGCGCGAACGCGCCGCCGAGCAAAGTGCGCACGCCGGGCCCGAGCAAGCCGGCATCGATCGAATAGCGGACCATGAAGAAGCCGCCGAGCGCCAGCGTCAGGCCGCCGACCCACACCACCCAGCGGGTGCCGATGCGTTCCTCGAAGCCGGGCTCGGGCTGAGGCAGAGGCGGGGGTACTGGAGTCGGGCCGCGAGCGGCCTCTCGTGGCGCGGCAGTTTCTGCGGCAGGCGCGGCGGATGGTGCGTCCGCAATGGAGGGCGGTTCTTCGACCGCAACGGCTGGCGAGGGGGCTGCGAGGGTTTGATCGAGTTCTTGAAGCGGTGTGAGTGGAGGCGGTACAGCTCTCGCCTGCAGTCCCGCCGCTTCGACCGCGTCCAGCCGGGCACGCAGCGCGCTCGCCTGGTTGAGCGCCTTGCGCGCGAAGAAGAACGCGACGACGGCAATCGCGAACGAAAAGAAGTCCATGACCGTATAGAAGTCAGACGGCAAATCGAACATCGTGCCTCCCAGGCGATCGGCCCGATGTCGAGGGCGTACCGCGTCAAGAATCCTTAACCCGCCGTCCGTCCTCAGCGCCGCCCGCGGACGCGCAGGCCCGGCGCCGGCCGCTCCTGCAGCACTTCGCGGCGGAAGCGAAACAGCGCGGCGGGTCGCCCACCGGTCTGTGTCGACATCACGCCGGTTGGTTCGACCAGCGCGCCGGCCACAACCAGCCGGCGGAAATTCTGTTTGTGCAAATGGCGCCCCGAGATCGCTTCCACCGTCCGTTGTAGTTCAGTAAGTGTGAATTCGGACGGCAAAAGTTCAAATACCACCGGCCGGTATTTCAGCTTGGCGCGCAGCCGCCCCATGGCGGTCGCCAGAATCCGGCGGTGGTCGAAGCGCATCGACATGCCGAGCGGTGGCAGCGTCTTGCGCGCCATTGCCGCGGGGCGTCCGTCGCGCCGCGCCTCCTCGACCAATCCTGCTTCATAGAGCAGTTCGTAACGGTCGAGCACGCGCTCCTCGTCCCAATGCGCGCCTTCGGTCCCGAAATAGAGCCGGACGCGATCCTTGCGGCCGAGCGCGCGCGCCATTTCCGGCTGTTCGCTCTCGGCGGCCCAGCGCGTCAGCTCGGGCAAGATGTTACGCTCGATGATGGCGGGCCGCTGCTCCCGCCAGTCCTCCCACGGGAAGAAACGATACCAGGGCTCAAACGTCGCGCCCGGCGCGCGCGAGGCGTTGTCGGCGGGCCGCGTTAGCGCCAGGTAACCGATCGAGGCGACATGGGCATCGGTGTCGCCGGCTTGGGTATGCCGGCCGCGATCGCCGAACGTATAGAGCTGCTCGACATAGCCAAGCCGGAGTCCCGCCTGTTCTTCTACCCAGGCGCGCAGGCCGATCTCGAAGGTGCGGTGCGACACCGCATCGAACGGACCGAACGGCAGCCCGGCGAGCTTGCCGCCCTCGCTACCCGTGGCGGTGAGGATCAATGGCTCGTTGCCTTCGATCGCGACGATGGCGGCGGTCAGGCCGATTTCGATCGGCGTCAGAGGCTTCTCGCTCATCTGGCGTCGATTGTGCGCATCAGTCGATATCGATGCGGAACGGCCGGCCTTCGACCGACATGCTGCCCGGGCCCATTTGGTCGAGCGCGCGCAGCATGCGCCCCTCGCGCCCCAGCGCCTTGTCGGCGAGGCTGACGATCAGCCGGTTCGGCTGCGCGATCGGCGAGGCGGCACGAATTTGCTTCGCGATCGCCATCTCGTCGCGATTCGGATTGAGCGCGCACACCGCGGCAAAGGCGCTCGCGGTCGAACGGCTGATGCCGGCATAACAATGCACAACCAGCGGTGCGCTGCGGTCCCAGGCGCGCACGAAATTCAATACCTGCTCGATATGCGCATCCGAGGGCGCGATAAAGCCGTCGATATCTTCGGTGATGTCGTCCATCTGCACCTTCAGATGGTTGGCGGGCAGTACCGATTTCGGCCGCTGCACCTGATCGACATTGGCCATCACGGTGAGGACGTGGCTGGCGCGGGTCACCTTGACGGTTTCGGGAAGGGCAGCAAGCGAACAAACGTGAATCATGGCGTTCCTTTTTTGTCGCGCCGATTATAGTACGTAGGGTGGGCAAAGCGAAGTGTGCCCACCACAATGCGTCGTCGTCGGGCATGGTGGGCGCGGCGCAGATGCGCCTCGGCCCACCCTACGTGGTCAGCGCCTTAAACCTCGCCAAAAACCGTTTCTCGGCCTTCGCCGCACTCCAGGGCGTCAGATAATCCTGCCGGGTCGCCGCGGGCAGGCCGGGATGGCGGCCGAACAGGCGCTTTGCTTCTGCTTCCGCAAAGCCCGCAAGTTCCGTCGCTTCCAGATAGGCCGCGCCCTTGTCGGCTTCCTTGATCTGCCGCTCGATCTCTGGTGCAAGCAGCGGTGGCAGTCCAAAGCGGATGTGGATCGCGGAAAGCAGCCGCTTTTCCACCGCCTTGTAGTCGCCGCCCAGCACCGCCTTGAACGGCGAGATCATGTCGCCGATGACATATTCCGGCGCGTCATGCAGCAGCGCTGCCAACCGGAAGCGGACATCGACGCGCGGCGCCTGCTCGCGCATCACGGCTTCGACCAACAGCGTGTGCTGTGCGACCGAAAAAATATGCGCGCCGCTGGTCTGGCCGTTCCAGCGCGCGACGCGCGCTAGCCCGTGCGCGATATCGGCGATTTCGATATCCAGCGGCGAAGGGTCCAACAGATCGAGCCGCCTGCCCGACAACATCCGCTGCCAGACGCGGGCGGAGGCCTCAGACGCGTAGAGTTTCCTGACCGTCATTTGGCTTTGAGGCGGCGGCCGCGACGTTGTCCGGCGCAAGCTTCGTGGCAAAAACACGTCACCAGATGGTCGTTGACCATGCCGGTCGCCTGCATGAAGGCATAGACGATGGTCGGGCCGACGAATTTGAAGCCACGGCCGGCGAGTTCCTTGGAGATCTTGATCGAGAGCGGCGTCGATGACGGCACGCTGGCGGTGGTCTTGAAGTGGTTGACCTTCGGCTTGCCGTCGACGAAATCCCACAGGAATTTCGAAAAGCCGGGGCCATCTTCCATGATTTGCAAATAGGATTTCGCGCTCGCGACCGTGCCCTCGATCTTGGCGCGATTGCGGACGATGCCGGCGTCGTTCATCAGTGCGTGAACTTTCTTGGCGTTGTAGCGCGCGATCTTCTCGGGCTGGAAATCGTCGAAGGCTTTGCGGAAATTGTCGCGCTTGCGCAAAATCGTGATCCACGACAGGCCGGCCTGAAAACCGTCGAGGATGAGTTTTTCATAGAGCGCGCGGTCGTCATATTCCGGCACGCCCCATTCGGTGTCGTGATAGGCCATATAAAACGGGTCTTCACCCGGCCACGGACACCGCGTCAGCCCATCTTCATGCAGGCGCGCCGTCCGGCTCATGCGACCGTCTGCTTGGCTGCGGCCGAAAGCTCGTCCGGCTCGGCCAAGCGGACGGCAAGGCCGCCTGACGTCAGCGGCGTTCCGGCGGCAAGGGCATCGGCGGCGCGATCGATCCTGATCAGCGCGAGGCCGTTGTGCCCCGCGGTCGAACCGATGGTGCCGACCGGCTTGTCGCCGGCGACAATCGCCGTGCCCGGCTCCGGCGAAAAGTCCTCGAGAACGATGCGAACGGTACGCGTGCGCGCGGTGCCGCGATGCTGCATCCGCGACACCACCTCCTGGCCGACGTAGCAGCCCTTGTCGAAATCGACTCCATGGAGCCGATCCATATTGGTTTCGTGCGGAAACGCGTCGCCATAGATAAAGTCGAGCCCGCCGCGCGGAACGCCCAAAGCGATGCGGTGGGCATCATAGGCGGAGCTATCCACGAGATCGGCGCCGATCAGATCGGCGACTTTTTGCTTAAGTTCCGCAGGCACAAGGATTCGCCAGCCCAGCGCCGCGTTGCGTGGATCGGCGAAGGTGAGATCTGGCTTTACGACGGGATCGCCATCCCACGCTGCGAGCACGCCGAGACTGTCGGACAGATTTTCCACTGAAACCTTGGCGCGCAATTTGTAAAAACCGAGCTTGTCGGCGAGCGACTGCGCCAGCGCGCGTGGGCAGTCGATCAAAAAACCGCCGCCATGGCCGGAAGGCGCTTCGGTGATCAGGAAATCCACAATTATTTTGCCCTGTGGCGTCAGCAACGCCCCGAATCGCCCGAGGCCGGGCCGAAGCAGCGCAACATCGGTGGTGAGGAGGCCGTTGAGGAAGTTGCGCGCGTCCTCGCCGCTGACCTTGACCACGCCCCGGTCGGGGAGAAACGCCGCTTTCATGCAAAAATCTCTTGTGACATGTTGCTGTGGAACGTAAGCCGCCAAGCCATAAACGACAAGACCTGCGCGCGGCCCTGCCGGGCTCCTTGCGCTCGGATTCGACTAATACGAGGAATAATGAGCCAGCGCTTTGACGTGATTCTAAAGTCCGGCACCGTGGTCAACCAGGACGGCGAGGGCGTGCGCGATATCGCCATCGCCAATGGCCGTATCGCCGCGATCGGCGGGTTGTCGCAGGCTTCCGCGACTGAGGTGATCGACTGTAAGGGGCTGCATATCCTTCCGGGCGTGATCGACACGCAAGTTCATTTCCGCGAGCCGGGGCTGACGCAGAAGGAAGATCTCGAAACCGGCTCGCGCAGCGCCGTGATGGGCGGCGTGACGGCCGTGTTCGAAATGCCCAACACCGATCCCTTGACGGTCACCGCGCAGAGTTTTGCCGACAAAATAATGCGCGGCCATCACCGCATGCATTGCGATTTTGCCTTCTTCATCGGCGGCACCCGCGACAATGTGGCTGACCTGCCGGAACTCGAACGCGCGCCCGGCTGCGCCGGCGTCAAGGTGTTCATCGGCTCCTCCACCGGCGCGCTGCTGGTCGAGGACGACGAAAGCCTGCGCCGCATTCTCGAGGTGATCCACCGCCGCGCCGCGTTTCACGCCGAGGACGAATATCGCCTCAACGAGCGCAAGGGGTTGCGCGTCGAGGGCGATCCGCGCTCGCACCCGGTATGGCGCGACGAGACCGCGGCGCTGATGGCGACGCAGCGTCTTGTAAAAATCGCCCGTGAAACCGGAAAACGGATTCACGTATTGCATATCTCGACCAAGCAGGAGATCGAGTTCTTGCGCGACCACAAGGATGTCGCCTCCTGCGAGGCAACACCGCATCACCTCACGCTGGCGGCGCCCGAATGCTACGAGCGGCTCGGCACCCGCGCGCAGATGAATCCGCCGGTGCGCTCAGCCGGTCATCGCGACGGCATCTGGCGCGGCATCGAAGAGGGCATCATCGACGTGCTCGGCTCTGACCACGCGCCGCACACGATCGAGGAGAAAGCAAAAACCTATCCGGCCTCGCCGTCGGGCATGACCGGCGTGCAGACGCTGGTGCCCGTAATGCTCGATCACGTCAACGCCGGGCGATTGTCACTGGCGCGGTTCGTCGATCTCACCAGCGCGGGTCCGGCGCGGCTGTACAATATCGCTTGCAAGGGCCGGATCGCGGCCGGCTACGACGCGGACTTTACCATTGTCGACCTCAAGCGGAGCGAGACCATCACCAACCAATGGGTGGCCTCGCGCGCCGGCTGGACACCCTATGATGGTATGCGCGTCACCGGCTGGCCGGTCGGCACTTTTGTTAGAGGCCGGCGGGTGATGTGGCAGGGCGAGCTCGTGATGCCGTCGACTGGGGAGCCGGTGCGGTTTCTGGAGACGTTGAAAGGGTAGGCCTTGCGGCGTCGAAGGAGGGCAAGGCGCTGAAAATTGCGACCTGGCGAAGATCGCCGGATTACGCCTTCGGCTCAAACCGCCCTACGGGCTGTGTCG
>DATBYN010000343.1:0-7218 GCA_036513695.1 Bradyrhizobium sp.
CGCTGGCGGGTTGGCCGCAAGCCTGCCGCCTGCAGCATTTCATTGACGTCGTGCCACGGACAGCCGGTCAGCGCCGGTTGCCGTCCCGCATGGCGGGCCGCAGGACCGGCTACGTCCTCATTCAAAACCGAACCGTTGTCGTTCGTATCCACGTCAGGCACCGCACTAGCTGGCTCAACACTATCCCAGCGGTATATAAGAAGGAATTTTATTACATGCAAGTTTTTCGCAACTAGAACTGGCCCAGGGCAAACGAGGAACCGGGGCCCGGACGCGGCAATTTAGCCTGTGTGAGGCGCTTTGCCACCCGCGGGCCCTATGATAGAGAGCGCGCGAAGCTAAGCTTTGCGATTTTTGCAGAGGCGAGCGCCGGTTGCCGCAGGGGCATCCTGACCTGCGGCTATTCGCGTCAAATTGAGAAAATGGCGCGCTTCCCATGCGAAACGGGTCCATTTCGCATCAAAAGCTCCATCGGGATTTTTTAGAGAGGCTTTTCACCATGCTGGAGCGGCGCAGCGGTTACGAATACGAGGATTTGCTGGCGTGCGGTCGAGGCGAACTGTTCGGCCCGGGCAACGCACAATTGCCGCTGCCCCCGATGCTGATGTTCGACCGCATCAGCGAGATTTCCGAGACCGGCGGGGAATACGGCAAGGGTCTTGTTCGCGCCGAACTCGACGTCAAGCCGGACCTCTGGTTCTTCGGTTGCCATTTCAAGGGCGACCCCGTGATGCCCGGTTGCCTCGGGCTCGACGCGCTGTGGCAGATGGTCGGCTTTTACCTCGGCTGGACCGGCGGCGAGGGGCGCGGCCGGGCGCTCGGCCTCGGCGAATTGAAGCTTGCCGGGCAGGTGATGCCCAATGTGCGCAAGATTGTGTACAACGTCGACATCAAACGCGTCATTCGCATGAAGCTTTGGTTAGGTATCGCTGACGGCTGGCTTTCGGCCGACGGCGAGATTATCTATCGCGCGAAGGATTTGAGGGTCGGGCTGCTTAAGCTGGGTGCCGCATTGCAGCCGGGAACGTGAGATACCGGCTCCGGCCGACGGCCGCGGTTTTCGGTTTGACGACATTCGGTTGACAGCATCTCACACACCAACGGAAACGACAGGGCGAGGCGATCATGAGGCGGGTTGTCATCACGGGGATGGGTATCGTCTCGTCCATCGGAAACAACACACAGGAAGTGCTTGCGAGCCTTCACGATGCGAGGTCCGGCATCACCCGCGCAGAGAAATACGCCGAGTTGGGATTTCGCTGCCAGGTGCAGGGCGCACCGACGCTCAATGCGGCTGAGATGATCGACCGGCGTGCGATGCGCTTCCTCGGCGAGGGCGCGGCCTGGAATCACATTGCGATGGAGCAGGCGATCCAGCATGCCGGTCTGGAGGCTTCGGAAGTCTCCAACGTCCGCACCGGCATCATCATGGGCTCCGGCGGCCCGTCGGCGCGCACCATCGTGGAAGCCGCCGACACCACCCGCGCCAAGGGACCGAAGCGGGTCGGACCGTTCGCGGTGCCGAAGGCGATGTCGTCGACCGCATCGGCCACGCTCGCGACCTGGTTCAAGATCAAGGGCGTGAACTATTCGATCTCCTCGGCCTGCGCCACCTCGAACCATTGCATCGGCAACGCCTACGAGACCATCCAGATCGGCAAGCAGGACATCATCTTTGCCGGCGGCTGCGAAGAGCTCGACTGGTCGCTGTCAGTGTTGTTCGACGCGATGGGCGCGATGTCCTCGAAATACAACGATACGCCCGCCACCGCGTCGCGTCCCTATGACATCAGCCGCGACGGTTTTGTCATTGCCGGCGGCGCCGGCGTGGTGGTGCTGGAAGAACTCGAACATGCCAAGGCGCGCGGCGCGCGCATCTACGGCGAGATCGTCGGCTACGGCGCCACTTCCGACGGCTACGACATGGTCGCACCCTCCGGCGAGGGCGCCGAGCGCTGCATGAAAATGGCGATGGCAACCGTCGATACCAAGATCGACTACATCAATCCGCACGCGACCTCGACGCCGGCGGGCGATCCGCCGGAAATCGAGGCGATCCGCAAGGTGTTCGGGACCGGCGACAAATGTCCGCCGATTTCGGCGACCAAAGCGCTGACCGGCCACTCGCTCGGCGCCACCGGCGTGCAGGAAGCGATCTATTCGCTTCTGATGATGAACAACGGCTTCGTTTGCGAAAGCGCGCATATCACCGAGCTCGATCCGGTATTCGCCGACATGCCGATCGTGCGCAAGCGCATCGACAATGCCAAATTGGGCACCGTGCTTTCGAATTCCTTCGGCTTCGGCGGCACCAACGCCACGCTGGTGTTCAAGCGGCTGGATGCGTGAGATTTTTTCTTTTAACCTCGCCCCGCTCTTGGCGTGGAGAGGTCGAAATTCGCGCCAGCGAATTTCGGGTGAGGGGCCTGGCACAGCATTCGACGCAAATTCGGTGTGTGCGGGCCGAAGAGCCCCTCACCCCAGCCCTCTCCCCGCGAAGAGCGGGGCGAGGGAGCAGAGGGATGGTGTGATGGGATACGGGGCAATATGCAGGACCTGATGAAAGCAAAGCGCGGGTTGATCATGGGCGTTGCCAATGATCATTCAATTGCCTGGGGCATCGCAAAGGCGCTCCACGCGCAGGGCGCCGAGCTTGCCTTTACGTTCCAGGGCGACGCGCAAGGAAAGCGCGTCAGGCCCTTAGCGCAATCGCTCGGTGTTGATACCGTGTTGCCTTGCGACGTCGAGGACATTGCCAGCGTCGATTCGGTTTTCGAGTCACTTCGCGCCAAATGGGGGCAACTGGATTTTCTGGTTCATGCCGTCGGTTTCTCCGACAAGAATGAGCTGAAGGGGCGTTATGCCGACACCAGCCGCGAGAATTTTTCGCGCACCATGGTGATCTCCTGCTTTTCCTTCACCGAGGTCGCAAGGCGCGCGGCCGAGCTGATGCCGCAATCCGGCGGCGCCATGATCACGCTGACCTTCGGCGCTTCAATGCGGGCGATGCCGAACTACAATGTGATGGGAGTGGCAAAGGCCGCGCTGGAGGCCTCGGTGCGCTATCTCGCCGCCGATTTCGGCCCGCGCGGCATTCGTGTCAACGCGATTTCGGCCGGTCCCGTGCGGACCCTTGCCGGTTCGGGCATCGGCGATGCGCGTGCGATGTTCGCCTTTCAGCAGAGGCACTCGCCGCTCGGCCGCGGCGTGACGCTGGAGGAGCTTGGCGGATCGGCGCTTTATTTGCTGTCCGACCTGTCCGGCGGCGTCACCGGCGAAATCCATTATGTCGATTCCGGCTACAACATCGTCCTGATGCCGCGGCCGGAAGAGCTGAAGAACGGGAACGAGTAGCGGACGCTGCTCCAACGTGCGCACCGTGCCGCCCCACAACAGGTCGTCATCCCCGCGAAAGCGGGATCCAGTACGCCGCGGCCTCTCGATTAATCATTGCCGTCTCTGGAATACTGGATCGCCCGGTCATAGGCGAGCGGAAGCGACGCCGTCCTTCAGACGGCTATGCCGGGCGATGACACTTGTGAGTGTGAATACACGAGGTTCTTTATCCCGCCGCCAAAACAGTCGCCCGCTGAAATGCCGGCCGCGCAGCGCAGCGATCGATATAAGCGTCGAATGACGGGCGCGCCGGCACCATCTTGAACAGCCGCACCGCGAAATTCAGCCCCGCGCCGATCGCGATATCCGCGGCCGAGAAATTCTCGCCGAGGATCCACGGTCCTTTTGCGAGTGCGGCATCGAGCGCGTCGAACACGCGCTGCGCGTCGCCCCAGCCGGCGGCGACCGGATTCATCTCGATCTTGGTCGCGAGCTGCACCATCGCCGGCTCGACGCAGCCGGGCGCAAAAAACAGCCAGTAGAGATATTTTGCACGCAGGGGATCGCCGAGTGGCGGCGCAAGTTTCGCTTCTGGATAGCGTTCGGCGACATAGGCGCAGATCGCGGCGGCTTCCGCGAGCGTCGCCTCGCCGTCCTGTAATGCCGGCACCTTGCCCATCGGATTGATCGCAAGATATTCGGGTTTCTTTTGTGCGCCGGTGGAAATGTCGGTCAGCACGCGCTCGTAGGGTTGTCCGGTTTCTTCCATCAGCCACAGCGCGGAAAACGACCGCGAGCGTGGCGACCAATAAAGCTTCATCATCGGGCTGTTTCCTGTCTTTTCCATCGATAGATTTTCATCATGAATTCCGTGATCGGATTAACTTCCTCCCTCTCAAAGACAAAACCCTCGCGCTCGTACCAGCGCCAAGCCTTTTCATTTTCGCGCACGCAGCGCAACCAGATTTCATTCGGCATGCGCTCCCGCGCAAAAGCAAGCAGCTGCTTACCGAGCCCTCTACCTTGGTAGTCCGGGGCGACGAATAACTGGCCAAGGCAACCGTCGGGCAGGCGCAAGGCCAGCATTGCGGCAAAGCGTCCACCATCATCGGCCACAAAAAGGCTCCAGCCGCTTTCGACCTCGCGGGAAATGCGCGCGCGCAAGTTTGCCAGCAGCAAATCGCTGGCTTCCTCGAGTCCCGTCGAGACCCAGCCGTCCATCCGACCCGGGCGACCTCGGCATATTCCTCCCGCCGGGCGGGACGGATTGTTAGCTGCGCCATCGGAATGAACCCGCTGGGGAAAAGAAAAGCCCCCGCGATATTATCGCGAGGGCTTCTTTGACTGCAATCAAAAGCCGAAAGGCTTTTTGCAGCGATCAGGCGAGGTCGAAGCGGTCAGCGTTCATCACCTTGGTCCACGCCTTGACGAAGTCTGTCGCAAACTTCTCCTTGGCGTCCGCGCTTCCATAGACTTCCGCGATGGCGCGGAGCTGGGAATGCGAACCGAAGATCAGGTCAACGCGTGTGGCGGTCCACTTCACCGCCTTCGTCTTGCGGTCGCGGCCCTCGTACTCGCCATCGGAGCCAGCCGGCTGCCACTCCGTGCTCATGTCGAGCAGGTTGACGAAGAAGTCGTTCGTCAGCGTTTCCGGCTTCTTGGTGAAGACGCCGTGCTTCAAGTTACCGGCATTGGCGCCGAGCACGCGCAGGCCGCCGACGAGCACCGTCATCTCGGGTGCCGTCAGCGTCATCAGTTGCGCCCGATCCACCAAGGCCTCTTCCGGCTTCATGAACTGCCACTTGCCGCTGATATAGTTGCGGAAGCCGTCAGCGCGGGGTTCGAGCGGTGCGAAGGAGGCCGCGTCGGTCTGCTCCTGCGACGCGTCCATGCGGCCGGGCGTGAACGGGACCGTCACGGTCAGACCGGCATCCTTCGCCGCCTTCTCGATTGCGGCGCTGCCGCCGAGAACGATCAGGTCGGCGAGCGACACTTTCTTGCCGAACTCCTTCTGGATCGCTTCGAGCTTCGAGAGGATCTTCGCCAACTCGGGCGGATTGTTCACGTCCCAATCCTTCTGCGGCGCGAGGCGAATGCGCGCGCCGTTGGCGCCGCCACGCTTGTCGGAGCCGCGGAATGTCGAGGCCGATGCCCAGGCGGTCGACACCAGCTGGGAAACGGTGAGGCCGGAGGCGAGGATTTTCGCCTTCAGCGCGGCGACGTCCTTGTCGTCGATCAGCGGATGCTCGACCGCGGGGATCGGATCCTGCCAGATCAGCGTTTCCTTCGGCACCAGCTTGCCGCGATAGCGCACGATCGGCCCCATGTCGCGGTGCGTGAGCTTGAACCAGGCGCGGGCAAAAGCGTCCGCGAACTGGTCCGGATGCTGGTAGAAGCGCCGCGAGATCTTCTCGTAGGCCGGGTCGAAGCGCAGCGCGAGGTCCGTGGTCAGCATGGTCGGAATATGCTTCTTCGATTTGTCATACGCGTCGGGGATCGTGGCCTCGGCGCCTTTCGCTTTCCACTGCTGCGCGCCAGCCGGGCTCTTCGTCAGCTCCCATTCGTACTTGAACAGGTTCTCGAAGAAGTGGTTGCTCCATTTCGTCGGTGTCTGCGACCAGGTCACTTCCGGGCCACCGGTGATGGCGTCGGCGCCGATGCCGGTGCCATGCTTGCTCTTCCAGCCGAGGCCCTGATCCTCGATCGCCGCGCCTTCCGGCTCGACGCCAATCAGCGATGGATCGCCGGCACCGTGGGTCTTGCCGAAAGTGTGACCGCCGGCGATCAGCGCCACGGTCTCTTCGTCGTTCATCGCCATGCGGAAGAACGTTTCGCGGATGTCCTTCGCTGAAGCAACCGGATCCGGATTGCCGTTCGGGCCTTCCGGATTGACGTAGATCAGGCCCATCTGCACCGCGCCGAGCGGTTCCGCCAGCTGACGTTCGCCGCTGTAGCGTTCGTCGCCCAGCCACGAGCCCTCGGGACCCCAATAGAGCTCTTCAGGCTCCCACACATCGGCGCGGCCGCCGGCAAAGCCGAACGTCCTGAAGCCCATCGATTCGAGAGCGACGTTGCCGGCGAGAACCATAAGGTCGGCCCAGGAAATTTTGCGGCCATACTTCTGCTTGATAGGCCATAGCAGGCGGCGCGCCTTGTCGAGGTTCGCGTTATCCGGCCAACTGTTGAGCGGCGCGAAGCGCTGCTGACCGGCGCCGGCGCCGCCGCGACCGTCGGTGATGCGGTACGTACCGGCGCTATGCCACGCCATGCGAATGAACAGTCCGCCATAGTGACCGAAGTCGGCTGGCCACCACTCCTGCGAATCCTTCATCAAGGCATGCAGGTCCTTGATCACGGCGTCGATGTCGAGGCTCTCGAATTCCTTGGCATAGTCGAACGCTTCGCCCATCGGATCGGCGGCGGGCGCGTTGGTGTGGAGCACGCCGATATCGAGGTGCTCTGGCCACCAGTCGCGGTTCCTGTGTCCGCGGGTGCCGCCGGTGAACGGGCACTTGCCCGCGCTGTCGTCAGTCTTTGCGTCCATGGTTCTCTCCAATGTGTTCTGTAATTTTCTTGTTCGGGTTGTTCGGTATGGGAGCGAAATCCGGTTCGCGTCCGAGACGTCAGCGTTTCCAAAAAGCTTTGTGTTTCCAGGGGGCTGACGAATTGCGAGGCAAAACCGGGCGTCCCTTTTGCCGAATTCGCTGTGAGGGCAGTTTGGAAGAAATCTAGCATCAGGTCCAGTCGAATTGTCTTGAGCTCCCGATCAGTTTATCTGATCGGGATGATTACGCTCCGGCAGCTTCGTTATCTTTCGGCGCTCGCCAAGCACGGCCATTTCGGCCGCGCGGCCGAGGCCTGCGCCGTGACCCAGCCCGCATT
>DATBYN010000344.1:0-8952 GCA_036513695.1 Bradyrhizobium sp.
TCGCCGTAAATTCTTCCGCCGCAATCGCCGCAAAACCATGACGTGACGTCCGCGCCGGACGGGGACAAACGACGCCATCCCTTCGGCTCGCCCTGTAGAATATGGAAATCTTTCGTCTTCACCGGCATGTTCAGTGCAAACGCGCTGCCGGACGTCCTCTGGCAATTGGTGCAATTGCAGGTGTAGAGCAGCAAGGGGAACGAGGTGACCTCGTAACGGATCCCACCGCACGGGCAGCCGCCGGTTAGAGGAAGCGAGGGTGGCTTGACGCTCATGATCAGCCCCGATCGAAGATAGGATCGAAAGACTATCCGGAAAATGATCGCATTGCGATGACGATGCTTTCAAAAAACTGGGCGTTCGAAGCTTACCGCCTCTCGATGACAAGACTCTGGACGGCGCGGCCGAAATAGCCGCGTTGGTCTGCGAGCCGGGCCATCGCGAGGCCGGCGCCGTCGGGGCCGATCCAGGATTCCGCATCGAGCAAAATCCATTCGCCCAGCGGCTGGCGCGCAAAGCTGACCGTGAGGTCGGCGTTGATAAACGTCCATTGCCGGAAATCCAGCGCGGCCGAAGTGCCGTTGCAGAAATCGGCGGCGACCACCGCGCGCATCGCCTGCGAGACTTGTGCGTCCTCGACCAGCGGCCGATCGACCCGATACCAGATCGCGCCCGGGCCGGGCACGCCAAAGGCGCCGCGGGCGGCACGCAGCGAGATGCCCGTCACGAAGGGACTGTTCGAAAAGTCCACCTTCTCCTCGCGCGCCTGATCGGGGCCGGGAAGCTCGACCGGCTGATCCCTGACATCTGGCGGCAATACCAGCGCCTGCGTCTTGATTTTGAGCACAGTCGCGCTGACCACGGCGACATCCTCGGCGAACAGTTTTATGGCGCAGAGTTGAATCTTGCGCCCCTCCCGCAGCACTTCGCTGTGGACCGTCAGCGGCGCCACCGGCACCGGACGCATCAGATCGATGGTGACGCGCGCGATCTGCATCGGCACCGGCGTTGCGATCGTCTCCGCCGCCCATACCACCAGCGCCGCCGGCGCCGAGCCGTGTTGCATGCGCGGGTCCCACGGCCCGGCCGCGTTGGGGCTGGTGACGACGCGATTGCCGTCGACGCGATAGACGGCGTCCATCAGTTTGCAATCATCACAGCACGGGATCGACGGCTTCGTCGTATTCTCGCTTGAGCCGCGCGATCAATTCGGCGGCGGGCACGATCTTTTTCACGCTGCCGACGCCCTGGCCAGAGCCCCAGATTTCCTTCCAGGCCTTTGGTTTCGCGCGTTCGCCGGATGCGTCGGTGCCAAAGCTCATTTTCGATGGGTCGGATTCCGGAAGATTGTCCGGGTCCATGCCCGCCGCCACGATCGAGGGTTTCAGGTAATTGCCGTGCACGCCGGTGAACAAATTCGAATAGACGATGTCTTCCGCGGTCGAGGTGGTGATCATCTGCTTGTAGCCTTCCACCGCGTTGGCCTCCGAGGTAGCGATGAAGGCGGAGCCGATATAAGCAAAATCGGCGCCGAGGATTCGCGCCGCGCGAATGGCGCGGCCGGTGCCGATGGCGCCCGACAGTGCGATCGGGCCGTCGAACCATTGCCGCGTCTCCGCCACGAAGGCGAGCGGCGATATCTCGCCGGCATGACCGCCGGCGCCTGCGGATACCAGGATCAGACCGTCAGCACCCTTCTCGATCGCCTTGTGTGCGAATTTCTGGTTGATGACATCGTGAAACACGATGCCGCCCCATTTGTGCGCGGCCTGATTGAGTTCTTCGCGCGCGCCGAGCGACGTAATCATCATCGGCACCCTGTGCTTCTCGCATAGCGCAAGATCCTGCTCGAGCCGATTGTTCGAGCGATGCACGATCTGGTTCACCGCGAACGGCGCCGACGGCGCTTCCGGATGCGCCTTGTCATAAGCTGCAAGCTCTTGCTTGATCCGCGCCAGCCACTCGTCGAGCAGTTCCGGCGGGCGGGCGTTGAGCGCCGGAAACGATCCGACGACACCCGCCTTGCACTGCGCGATCACCAGATCGGGCACGGAAATGATGAACAGCGGCGCACCGATCACGGGTATCGACAGACGGCCCTTGAACAAGGCAGGCATGGACATTCGCAAAAATCCTTTTGTCAATAAGGCAGGTCGCCCGAGGTCGTCGACCTTAAGATGCCAGACATCATCCCAACAAGGCAATCGCGCTTAAGGGCAGCCTAGCTCTGCATCAGGTCGAGCCGGCACTATTGGCACAGCGCGCTGGTGACAAAATTGTCGGTCCGACAGTCGCCCGGTTTCCGGGCCCGGCCGGGGATCAGGACTTTCGCTGAACAGCTTTCGGCGGAATCGGTGTTGAGGCTCTTGCCTTCCTTGAAACCTTTGGCCTGGCAGAGCTTGTCGGCGCCGAGCTTGCAGTCCGGCGCGCCATTGGCCGAAACCGGGCATATCATCCGTCCCGCCACCATCGAGGAGGGTGTTGTCAGACGCGACAGCGTGTCGGTTGCATCCTTGGCGGCATCCTTGGCGCGCGAGTTCAGATCCTCAATCGTCTGCTGCGAGCTTTTCAGGCTCGGCAGCTTGTCGAACATCTTTCCGATTTCGTTGAGCAGGCCCGGATTCTCTTCGCGTGCGGGCGACGGTGCGGGTTCCGCCTGCGGCGGGCCCGCGGGCTGTGTTTGCTGCTCCTGGACACCAAGTGCGGGCGGCGGCGCGGCGCCTTGTGGCCATGCAGCGCCGGCGGCGATCATCAGCGTCAACAGCGCCGCCGATGGGATCGCGACCTGCTTTGTGGACTGCGCGATGAGATGGCCGGGTCGATCGAGCATGATGGGAAGCGTACCCCGAAGCGGCCAGCCGGCAAAGCACCTCACGGCCGCTTTCAGATCATTCGGAGCGCGACCACAAATCCGAGCACGAGAACAAGAGCGAGTACCGCCACCCACAGCCCGAGGCGTTTCTCGATCTCGGCACGGACCACGTCACCATAGCGGTTGAGCAGGACCGCGACGAGAAAGAACCGGCCGCCACGGGCGATGATCGAGCACAACACGAACAGCCAGATATTGTAGCCGGCAAACCCCGAGGTGATGGTCACGAGCTTATAGGGGATCGGCGTCAGGCCTTTGCCGATAATGATCCAGGCGCCCCATTCGGCATAGCCGGCGCGGAACGCTTCGACCTTGTCGCCAAGGCCATAGAGACTGATCAGCCAATGCCCGACAGAATCATAGAGCACCGCGCCGATCGCGTAGCCGAGCACGCCGCCGGCAACCGAAGCAACCGTGCACAGGGTCGCAAACAGCCAGGCCCGCTTGGGCCGCGCCAGCGACATCGGAAGCAGCATGATATCCGGAGGCACCGGAAAGAATGAGCTTTCGGCGAAGGAGACCGCTCCCAGTACCCAAAGCGCGTAAGGCTTGTCGGCGGCCGCAACACACCAGTCGTAAATCCGTCTCAGCATGCCGCGATGAACCATCTGGAAGCGGATTTGTCCATGCCGGGAATTAGATGGGACTTAGGAAGGTTTAGTGGCGCTTGCGCAGGCCGCGGCCCTCGAGCGCGACAATTGGTCGCCGGGCGACCCGGGGCGCTGGAACCTTGGGCATTTTGACCGCGGATTTGGGCAGCTTCTCGGCAATTCCGAGCAGATGTTCCCGCCGCTCCATTTCCCGCCACACATCGTCCGGCCGCACGCCGGCCGAGGCCCACAAAACCGTGAGATTGTACAACAGATCGGCGCTCTCGCGGGTCACCGCATCGGAATTGCCGTTGACGGCGTCGATCACGACCTCGATGGCTTCTTCGGCCAGTTTCTTGGCCATCTTGGCCGGGCCGCGCTGAAACAGCTTTGCGGTTCGCGAAACCGCCGGATCAAGATCCTTTGCCGCGAGCACCGCCTGATAGAGCCGTTCGATCGAATCACCCATGGCCTGAAAATAGTCGAAACCCGTGGCGAGCGTGTTAACGGCCGATACGAGCAAGAGAAAATCCGCCGGTCTCGGTGACCGGCGGATTAATCGGTTACGAAAACTTGCGGCTACCAGCCGGAGTTGGGGTTGGCATAGCCGCCGTAATAGGGGCTAGCGCCGTAATAATACGGACCGCCACCGTAGTAGGCCGGGCCGCCGCCATAGTAGACCGGGCCGCCGCCATAATAATCGTCATAATAGGCCCGGCGGTTCTGGGTCGCGGCAATCGCAAGCCCGGTGCCGACGATCGCAGCAAAAGCGCCGGCTGCTGCCGCACCTCCGCCACCACGGTAGTAACGTCGGCGGGCGCTGATGTCGGTGGCGCCGCTTGTCCCCGCGGCCGCCACCGAAGCGCCTTTGCCTGAGGGCGCGGAGCCGGCCACGGCCAGCGACGGCTCGACCGCCGTCAGCGCCACCGCCGCAACGGTCGCCATCACGGCGGCGCGGCCAATCGACGAAAACACAGCTTTTCGCGCTAACATCTCGAATATCCTCCGCGGCGGCTCGGCCTGACAGGCCTCCTATAGCTAACCACGGATAGCTAACCGCTGGGGGCCAGGTTAGGTTCCCCCGTCCGAATGCAAGCTCAACGCGAGGTGGCGAAATCGAGACCCTCAAATCGAGCCACTCATGGACCGTTCAGATTTAATGCGACAAAATGGGCGCCGCTCGCCGCCAAAGCTGTCATCAAACCAACATACAGGGCGCGGCAACTGGGCTCGGCCCCGATGTAGTCCCCATGCGTGCAAGCCAGACCATTGCCGTCCGCTGCTTTGTGGCTTCGCTGATCAGCCTCTGCTGGGTCATGGTCTTCTGGGTCCTGGTCTTCTTGGTCTTGGGCTTCGGCCCCGGGGCGAGCTGGGCCGCGGACGACGCCCGGCAGCCGATCGCGATCCAGTTTTCGCTCGATCGTCCGATCGACGCCGGCGCAGCCCCGTTCGTGATGGCGTCCGCCGGCGGCCTGTTCGGCGCGGAAGGGCTTGCGGTCGCGATCCATGTCGCGAGCGGATCGGCGGACGCGATTGCGCGCGTCGCCTCCGGCGCCAGCGATTTCGCGCTAGCCGACATCAACGAACTGATCCGCTATCGCGACGGGACGGGGGCGGCGCCCGTCAAGGCGGTGTTCGTGCTGTTCAACAAGTCACCTTACGCCATTGTCGCCCGCAGGAGCCGCGGCATTCACGCGCTGTCCGATATCGAAGGCAAGACCGTGGGCGTCGCCGACAGTGATCTTTCGATCCGGCTGTGGCCGGCGCTCGCGCACCAGAACGGATTAAACCGCGCCCGCGTCAAGCTGAACAAAATCTCGGCCGCCGTGCGCGAGCCGATCTTGTCGGCAGGCCAGGTCGATGCGGTAGCCGGGTTTTCCTATCTGTCGGCGGTCAATCTGCGGGATCGCGGCGTTCCGGCCGATGACCTCGCGGTGCTTCGATACGCCGATTATGGCTGCGAGGCCTATGGCTTTGCCGTGATCGTCAACCCGGCCTTCGCTGCCGCCAAGCCGGAAGCCGTAAAGGGCTTCCTGCGTGCGGTGATTGCCGGCACGCAGCTCACGATCCGCGAGCCGGAGCGGGCGGTGGATGAGGTGGTCGGCCGGATGGACGACGGATTGCGCGATCTCGAATTGGAGCGGCTGCACACCGTGATCTCCGACAACATCTTAACCGGCGAAGTGCAGCGCAACGGCATCGGCGGCATCGATCCGGCCCGCCTCAGCCGGTCGATCGATCAAATCGCGGAGGATTTCAAATTCCGCAAACGGCCTTCGCCCCCAGAGATTTTCGACGACAGCTTCCTGCCCCCGCTCAACGGCCGCCTGATCAATTGAGTAAAAGTCGAGCTGCCGCTCTATCCGCTAGTTCAATCCGCTAGTTCTTCTGGCCGATCCCTGATTAGAATGCCGATCCGGGCGATCCGCCCGGCCTGTTCATTTGAGCCCTTTAACGGCATGTCCCTGCTTCGCCTCTATACCCGCGTGCTTAAGCTACTCGGCAAAGAGGCGCGGCTGGGCTGGATTCTCGCCACCTCCAACCTCTTGCTGGCGGGCGCGCAATTCGCCGAGCCGGTGCTGTTCGGACGCATCGTCGATGTCCTCTCCGGGAAGGCGCCAGCCGACGCGCAAGGATCATCGCCGGCCTGGCCGCTGCTCGCGGCCTGGGCGGCGTTCGGCCTGTTCACTATTCTGTGCAGTGCCGCGGTCGCGCTGCACGCCGACCGGCTGGCGCATCGCCAGCGCCAGGCGGTGCTGACGAATTATTTCGAGCACATCATGCAATTGCCGCTGAGCTTCCACTCCGGCATGCATTCCGGCCGCCTGATGAAGGTGATGCTGAACGGCACCGATTCGTTGTGGCGGCTGTGGCTCGGGTTTTTCCGCGAGCATTTTGCGGCCATCATGTCGCTGGTGGTGCTGCTGCCGCTCTCGCTTTACATCAACTGGCGGCTGGCAATCCTGCTATTCGCACTGTGCGTGGTGTTCACGGTTTTGACCACGTTCGTGGTGCGCAAGACCTACGGCTTGCAGAGCGAGGTCGAGACCCATTACGGCGACCTCTCCGCCCGCGCTTCCGATGCGCTCGGCAATGTGGCGCTGGTGCAAAGTTTCGTGCGGATCGATGCCGAGGTGCAGGGCCTGCGCTTCGTCGCCGACAAATTGCTCTCGGTACAGATGCCGGTGCTGTCGTGGTGGGCGCTGGTCACTGTCATCACCAGAGCGTCGACCACAATCACCGTGCTCGCGATCTTCACCGTCGGCATCGCGCTGCATCAGCAGGGCCTCACCTCAGTGGGCGAGATCGTGATGTTCGTCTCGTTCGCCACCATGCTGATCCAGAAGCTCGAGCAGGTGGTCGCCTTCATTAACAACCTATTTATGGAGGCGCCGCGGCTGCAGGAATTCTTCAACGTGCTGGATGCGGTGCCCGTGGTGCGCGACCGGCCCGACGCGATCGATACCGGCCGCCTGATGGGCCTGGTCGAATTCAACGACGTGTCGTTCTCCTATGACGGCAAGCGGTCCGCGGTCGAAGACCTTTCCTTTGTCGCGCTACCCGGCCAGACCATCGCGCTGGTCGGCCCGACCGGCGCCGGCAAATCGACCGCGATCGCGCTGTTGCATCGCGCGTTCGATCCGCAATCCGGCTTCATCAGGATCGACGGCATGGACGTCCGCGGCCTGACGCTGACGGCGTTGCGGCGGAACATCGGCGTGGTGTTTCAGGAAGCGCTGCTGTTCAACCGTTCGATCGCCGACAATCTGCGCGTCGGCAAGCCGGACGCGACCGTTGACGAAATGCGGATCGCGGCGGGGCGCGCGCAGGCGCTGGAATTCATCGAGCACAGCGAGCGCGGATTTGACGCCAATGCCGGCGAGCGCGGGCGCATGCTGTCCGGCGGCGAGCGGCAGCGGCTGTCGATCGCGCGCGCGCTGTTGAAGGATCCGCCGATCCTGATCCTCGACGAGGCGACCAGCGCGCTCGACGCCGTCACCGAAGCCAAGCTCAACGCGGCTCTCGATGAAGTGATGAAGGGCCGCACCACATTCGTGATCGCGCACCGGCTTTCCACCATCCGCAACGCCACGCGCATCCTGGTTTTCGACAACGGGCGCGTGATCGAAAGCGGAACTTTCGATGAACTGGTGGCGAAAGGCGGCCGTTTTGCGGAACTCGCACGGGCCCAATTCATGGTTCAGGAGCGGGCGCGGGCCGGTGTCGCCGCGCCGGAGAGCGTCGCTGTCAAGATTTAGACAGCGCCGAAATTGCGCCTATTTCGTCGACGATTTAATTGCACAGCCTCTGTTCCGGGCCGACAAGCCGGTATAGGTTTGCATCCGCCGGATACGCTTGAAACCCGAACGTCACATTTTAGGACCTCCTTGTTTGAAGGCGGGTCTCAGAGGACCGGAATCAGATCGTGCCTTCACTTCGACCGCTGCTCTGCAAATCACCGCTGAACTGGATCGTTCTCGTCACAGCGCTCGCGATTGTCACGCCACGCGTTGCGCATGCGGAAGCGCTGCTGGTGGTCGAGGCCGATACCGGAAAGGTGCTGCAGGCCGATAACGCCACCTATCCCTGGTATCCTGCATCCGTGACCAAGCTGATGACGGCTTATGTCACGCTCAAGGCCGTCAAGGACGGCAGCATCTCGCTCGATACGCTGTTGACGGTGTCGCCTGTCGCGGCTTCGCAATCGCCCGCCAAGATGGGCTTTAAGCCGGGGACACAAGTCACGGTCGATAACGCGCTGAAGATGATGCTGGTGAGGTCGGCAAACGACATGGCGGTGGTGCTCGCCGAGGGCGTCGGCGGTTCGATCGACGGCTTTTCCGCCCAGATGAATCAAACCGCGCAAAAACTCGGCATGACGCAGACGAGCTACGTTAATCCGAACGGCCTGCCCGCGGACGGCCAGATCACCTCGGCGCGCGATCTCGCTATCCTGGCGCGCGCCATCATTCACGATCTGCCGGAATACGAATATTTCGTCCACATTCCCTCGATCCGGTTCGGCCGCAGGGTGACGCAGAATTTCAACAAGCTGATCGGGCGCTATCCCGGCGCCGACGGTTTCAAGACCGGCTTTATCTGTGCATCCGGTTACAATCTGGTGGCTTCCGCGACGCGCAACGGCAAGCGGCTGATTGCCGTCGTGTTGGGTGCGTCGTCGGGCCAGATGCGCGCGGTCAGGGCTGCGCAATTGCTGGAGCGCGGCTTTGCCAATAATTCGCTGTCGTGGCTGCGCCCCTCGCTCGGCACGGTCGACAATCTGGTGCCGATCGACGCCTCGCCGCCGAATTTGCGCGACGAGATGTGCGGCGGCAAGCGCCACAAGCCGGCCAGCGACGAGGACGAGGATACGGTTGCCAGCAACGGCAGCGGCTCAAGCACCAGCGGCGAAAGCGCGATTACATTCTTCACCGCCGGACTGCAGCCGCCGATGGCAAAGCCGTCGGAATTGCTGGCGGGGGCGCCGGC